>JBEISW010000194.1:0-4507 GCA_040375215.1 Crocinitomicaceae bacterium
ATATTGTTTTGCATCATGGCAACTCGCTCAGGGTTGATATCAAAACCTACAACCTTAAGATTTTTGGCAAATTCTAAAGCAATAGGAAGTCCCACATAGCCTAATCCAACCACACAAAGGCTTTTTTTCTTTTCAATTAGATCTTGGTAAATCATCTCTTTTATCCTAAACAAATTACAGTTTCGTTTTCTAATTTATATCTCTCTTGGGTCTCAGGACATATTGCAAATCCATCTTGATCAAAAGTCAATTTATGTCCAGCTTTAGACATCCAACCTTTGTGCCTAGCAGGATTGCCTACCATGAGCGCAAAAGCTTTGACGGGTTTGGTAATCACAGCGCCAGCGCCAATAAAAGCATATTCTCCAATTTCGTAACCACAAACGATAGTGGCGTTTGCTCCTATCGAAACGCCTTTGCGTATAATGGATTGGCGGTATTCGTCTTTGCGAACCACAGCGCTTCTGGGATTAATCACATTGGTGAAAACACAAGACGGACCTAAAAAGACATCATCCTCACAGATTACACCAGTATAAAGGCTGACATTGTTTTGGACTTTCACATTGTTTCCCAAAATCACATCAGGACTGATGACTACATTTTGTCCAATATTACAACGCTCGCCAATCTTGCAATTGGGCATGATGTGCGAGAAATGCCAAACTTTTGTTCCCTCACCAATGCTGCATCCTGCATCCACTACAGCAGTTTCATGTGCGAAATATCCCATTACTTTTTGTTGTACAATTCAAAATTTTTGTGCTCTATTTTATTCAAATCATCCAATGAAAGTGTTTTGAAATAGTCATAGGTGATTTTTAAACCTTCACTGCGGTGGACCTTGGGCTCCCATCCTAGGATTTCTCTGGCCATTGTAATATCAGGTCTGCGCTGCTTGGGGTCGTCTGTGGGCAGTTCTTTGTACACGACTTTCTGATTGGTTTGTGTCAACTTAATGATCTCTTCAGCAAAGTCTTTGATAGTAATTTCATCTGGGTTTCCAATGTTAACGGGTTGCGCATAGTCACTCATCAAAAGTCGGTAAATACCCTCTACCAAATCATCGACATAACAGAAACTTCGTGTTTGTGATCCGTCACCAAAAATGGTCAAGTCCTCACCGCGCAATGCTTGCCCAATGAATGCTGGCAATACACGACCATCATTGAGTCGCATTCTAGGTCCGTAAGTATTGAAAATTCGGACAATTCTCGTCTCCAAACCGTGAAAGGTGTGGTAAGCCATGGTAATCGCTTCTTGGAAGCGCTTGGCCTCGTCATAAACACCTCGAGGACCAACGGGATTTACATTTCCCCAATAACTTTCTACTTGCGGATGTACATGCGGATCGCCATAAACTTCACTGGTACTGGCAACAATGATTCGCGCACCTTTTTCCTTGGCCAATCCCAAACAATTATGAGTTCCTAAAGATCCCACTTTCAAAGTTTGAATTGGGATGTTAAGGTAATCAATGGGTGAGGCAGGTGATGCAAAATGCAAAATATAGTCTAGCTTTCCTGGGACATGAATGTATTTGGATACATCATGATTGTAAAATTCAAACTGAGGCAATGGAAAAAGATGCTCAATGTTTTTGAGATCACCGGTGATTAGATTATCCATGCCTACCACATCAAATCCCTCTTTGATAAATCGGTCACATAGGTGCGAACCCAAAAATCCGGCAGCACCGGTAATTAATACTCTTGCCATGTTATTGGGTTATTGCTTGTCTTCCGATGCTGTAATAATTCCACCCAGTATCCTTCATTTTATTTACTTCGTAAAGGTTACGACCATCGAAAATCACAGGTGTTTTCATTGATTTTTTCATCAATTCAAAATCGGGGTTTCTAAACATTCCCCATTCCGTGCATATCAGTAACGCATCAGCATCTTCCAATAAAGAATACTGATCTTGTGAGTATTGGATAGGATAGTTTTTTTGCTTTTGTACGTTCTCCATTGCTTCTGGGTCGTAAGCCACAATATCTGCTCCGGCCTCCAACAAATGCTCAATCATGTACAACGCAGGTGCCTCTCTGATATCATCTGTATCAGGCTTGAAAGCCAGTCCCCAAATAGCAATTTTCTTTTTGGTCAATTGCTGACCAAAGTGTTCCATGATGGGAGAAAGCAACGTCGTCTTTTGGCGGTCGTTGACTTTCATAACACTTTTTAATATTCTGAATTCATATCCATTTTCCACTCCGCTCTTGGCCAAAGCCTGAACATCTTTAGGGAAACATGAACCTCCATATCCAATGCCGGGAAACAAGAATCTTCTTCCAATTCGCTCATCTGTGCCAATTCCCAGACGAACCATATCTACATCTGCTCCCACTTTCTCACAGAAATTGGCAATCTCATTCATGAAAGATATTTTGGTGGCCAAGAATGCATTGGCTGCGTATTTCGTCAATTCAGCACTGCGCTCATCCATGAAAATCAAAGGGTTTCCTTGACGGATAAACGGCTTGTACAACTCTTCCATAACCTTTCTGGCGCGGTCACTGGAAGTGCCTACTACAACGCGGTCAGGCTTCATGAAATCATCTACTGCAAATCCTTCACGCAAAAATTCAGGATTACTTACGATGTCAAAAGGAACCTGAGCTTTGCGCGCCACGGCCTCTCTTACTTTTTCTGCAGTGCCAACAGGAACGGTTGATTTGTCTACAATAACTTTGTAATCTTTGATGATCCATCCCAAATCATCAGCAACTTTAAGCACATAACTCAAATCAGCGCTGCCGTCTTCTCCTGGAGGGGTGGGCAATGCCAAAAAGATAATTTGAGCATGTTCAATGGCCTCTTGCAAATTGGTGGTGAATTTGAGTCGACCCTCTCTGATATTTCTTTCAAACAAAACATCTAAATGAGGCTCATAGATGGGAATCTTACCAGCCTTCATGGCATTCACCTTTTCCTCATTGATATCTACGCAAATGACTTTATTTCCTGTTTCAGCAAAACAAGTTCCGGTTACCAAACCGACATAACCTGTTCCCACCACCGCAATATTCATAATCTTTCTTTTTAATGTAAGCTACAAATATAATCATAGCAGTGCGTTCTGAAGGCAATTTTGACCATTTGATTTTGTGAGAATTTTATGAGTTTTTGTGGTGTCCAAAATGGGATTCATTTTAGCTTTGCTTTATGTCTGAAATATTGAAAATTCAAGGCGTTTCGAAATCTTATGGAAAACACAAAGCGCTATCATCCGTTAGTTTGGAGGTTAGATCAGGTTCTGTGTATGGATTGTTGGGACCCAATGGAGCTGGAAAAACCAGTTTAATTCGCATCATCAATCAAATCACTGCCCCAGACGAAGGGACAGTGCTTTTCAAGGGAGAGACCTTGCGACCCGAGCACATTGAACACATCGGATATTTGCCTGAAGAACGCGGCCTTTACAAAAAAATGAAGGTTGGTGAGCAATGTATTTATCTGGCTCAACTCAAAGGTTTGTCCAAGCAAGAGGCTGTAAAACGATTAACCTATTGGTTTGAAAGGTTTGATATCATGGCATGGTGGAACAAGACCATTGAGGATTTATCGAAAGGTATGGCCCAAAAGGTGCAGTTCATTACCACTATTTTGCACGAGCCTGAGTTGTTGATTTTAGATGAGCCCTTCAGTGGATTTGATCCCATCAATGCCAAGTTGATTCAAGAAGAAATGTTGCGTTTAAAGTCAAAGGGCGCTACCATCATTTTATCCACCCATGATATGGGAAGTGTAGAAGAATTGTGCGATGATATTGGATTGATAGATCAATCACATCTGGTTCTGAGCGGCCCCGTAGCAGAGGTGAAAGCCAAGTTCAAGGAGAATTTATTTGAAGTCGCCTACAAAGGAACAGCTATGGAATTGGGAATCTTGATGGGGCATCAATTTGAATTGGTTCAAAATGATGTTGCATCAGATTACAATATTGCTAAAATTAGAATTTCACCAGGTCACAATCTAAACAATTTGCTCGCTGCCATGATGCAGAAATTGGAAATTGTATCTGCGCGAGAAATTATCCCCAATATGAATGAAATTTTTATCAAAGCCGTTACTCAAAATCAAAAGACCCATGAATAAGATACTATTGATCATCAAACGTGAGTATTTAAGCCGAGTTAAAAAGAAGAGCTTTATCATCATGACATTCTTGGGCCCGATTCTGTTTGCGGCGTTGATGTTTGGCGCTATTGCGGTAACCATGAATGACAACACCGTCTACCAAGTGTTGATTGTTGACCCGTATGAGGTTATCACTCAAAAGGATTCCACCACGGGAACTGTTTACCCTCGATTTACCAACCATTTCAAGGATTCAGAGAAAGTGATGTATTCATTCTCCAAGACTGCTGTTCCGCCAGAAGCTTTCAAAGAAAGTCAATACCAAGTGATGCTAGAAGTGGATGAGGCCACCATCAACGATGGCAAATGCAATTTCTTTTACAAAAAATTTCCAGGAGAGTTTGTGCAGCGCAAGATGGGTGAT
>JBEISW010000182.1:0-4782 GCA_040375215.1 Crocinitomicaceae bacterium
CAAATTCATGGAGTTTATGCGTCCAGAGGATGCTCAAATGGTTTTCCAACGTTATCAAGAGCGCATCAAAGGTGGACCCAGCAATGGTTCAAGATGCTTGCATGTTAAAAAAGACGGCTCACACTTTTGGGTTGAATGGCGCGCTTCCTTTTCCCCAACATTTCACAAGATGTACGCTATTGGTCGTGATGTGACTGAACAGGTTTTACTAGAGTAAAAATTAAAAACGGCGATTGATACCAAAAACAAATTGTTCTCCGTCATTTCTCATGACTTAAAAAGCCAATTATCTGGACTGATACAAATGACGGGTATGATGGGTGACAAAGAATACAATTTTTCCAACGACGAGTTGATCAAATATGCCCAGATGTTGCATACCTCATCTAAGAACCTGCATGAGCTTTTAGAGAATCTGTTGAATTGGTCTAAAATACAACGTGGATTAATGGTTGTAGAAAATGTACTTTTGGATTTGGATCAATTGATTTACAATGCCATTGAACCTTTCCGAAAAATGGCGCAAGAAAAGGAGATTGCCATAAACATCTCTATTCAACCTTTGCTAACGATGAGCGGTGATAAACAAATGATAGAAAGCATCATCCGCAATCTTACATCAAATGCCATTAAATTCACGCCAAAAGGGGGGCACGTGGAAATCAATTGTTTCGATGCGGATGGTGAAATTCACCTGGAAATACAGGACAATGGCATAGGAATTCCTGAAGATCTACAGCCTCGATTATTCAAATATGGCGAGAAAGTAACCCGCAATGGAACCAATGGAGAACCCAGTTCCGGTTTGGGTTTGATTATCACCGAAGAGTTTGCCAAACTGCATCATGGCTATGTGATTTTCAATTCACAAGAAAATAAAGGAACCAAATTCGAAGTGATTTTGGCCAAAGGCTGAAACGATTACTCCTCAAAGATTACTTTCTGCGTAGCGGATTGACCATTGACATCGATGGTCAAGAAATAGGTACCGCCCAACCAATTGGCTTTGTTCTCGTAAACAAATTCATTCTTGCCCACTTGCACTTTGTCCAGCAATGTCTGCTCGATAATACTTCCCTTCAAATCTCGCCATGTCAATTGAACAGGTTTAGAATCTCTTGAATAAAATTGCACAATAACCTTATTGTTAAAAGGATTGGGATAAACATGCCACTTTAGACCATTGACACTGTGCAGATTCAAAACCGTATTGCTTAATCCTGGATAGTAATATACTGC
This sequence comes from Crocinitomicaceae bacterium, assembly GCA_040375215.1. Taxonomy (GTDB): domain Bacteria; phylum Bacteroidota; class Bacteroidia; order Flavobacteriales_D; family Sanyastnellaceae; genus CAMCTV01. Next base: position 1,240 of record JBEISW010000182.1, read on the forward strand.
CATCCACACATTGGCAGCAGTACTCAAAATAGAATTGCTCCAAAAAACATTCTTTTCTGAACTGCTGATTCCTCCATAGATATAACCAACCAAAACAGAATCCATGGACAGTTGATCTGTTGTAAGTTGAATGATACCGTTGTTCAATTCAGCCATTCCATCGGCAGGCAACAATTCAGCCCCTGCTCCCAAATAGCCTGGAAGCACTTGAGGCACCAATGATTCCTGCCACTGGCCATTGGCCGATTGTGTGACACAAGCAATGGTCTTAACAAATGGCACGTTGTTGTTTTGAACCATGATGCCCAGACTATCATAATACTGAGCGATTCCGCCAAAGAAATAATGCTCTACTTTTTGTTGGCTGGCATTGTAAATGGGCAAAGTTGCACAATGATAGTGGTTGTAGTATTGAGCAAAATTATTCACCTCATTGTATCCACTGGCTGATACATTGACAGCATTTAAAAATGGGATATCAGCATTGACCTGAAAAACTCCAGAATAAACAGAAATATTTTCACTCATACTGGATAAATCCAAAGAGGGTAAAACATTAAAATCCCTGCGGTGCAACAAAGACTCATCATACCATTCGTCAAACCACGTAACCACCAAATCATTGGCCACTTCAAATCGTCTTATTGCTGAAGAGTACGTTTGAGAAAAACCAGGTCCATTGTTGGGACCCATTGGATTGTAGCGACCATCAAATCGATGTCCGCCAACCAAGAAAAACTGATTGTTCATCTTTACCAATTTACCACCAGTGACTGCAAACCGGTCATCCTCTATCCTAGCCAGCAATGCGCTATTCATGTCGGTTTGACCAATGACCGCTGCCCTTAACAATGCTATATCAAAAACCAATAGAGAAGGAAATGTAATGTGATTGTTTTGAATGGCGCTATAACCATAGCCTCCAACAACATACAATCGGTTGTCTTTTTGAACAAAACAGGCATTGGTGCTGTGCATATGCTCTTCCACTTCATCCGGCAAACTGGACGTGTTGTGATGAACCACGTTTCCGCTCGTTGGATTGATGAATGAAACATTCAAATTGTGACCAGCAATGTCAAATGCCGCAAAAGGTTGTCTCCTGTGCAAACCATCCAAACGACCACCAAAAACAACATAACCATCCAAAGTACTTCCAAATGTATAGGACTGCAATCCGCCCAATTGATCATTGGTTTGTGGGAATACACGAACCGTTTGCGACTGAATAACATTAAATGATAAAATAGAAACGAGGACAAGAAAAATCTTTTTCATACCACAAAATAAAACAACACCATTGGACAACAAAGTGACTTTGCTCACTTGAAATCGATTGTATTTAAAAACAACTAGTAAAAGAGACATGCACCTGCATGGTTCAGATGCTTCTCATCATAGAAATGGTTCGGAATTTTAAATAGCTCCTCCCCAGAAAAGTCGTACAACTCAAAAGCGGATACCTTCCGCCTTTCCTTTAACTGCTGCATCATCCAATCGTGATCATGTCTATTGTACAAAGGAGTTGTCGGTGAAACAATGATGCGCAATTTCACTGCTTTTGATTGACACAACGCAATGATATCATCAAGAGCTTTCCATGCTTCTTGAGATGGCTCAATATAAGCCCTTTCAGCAAAGGGGCCATTCAAGCACGACTGGTAAACATCTCGCTCCATGACATCACTAACCGAAACGAAACCGTTTCCTTGATACGCTGATTTACCTTTCTTCTCAACCCTTTCATTGGAACAGAAGAATCGCTTGGCCAATAAATTTACGGATCTTATATCACCTGACGATTTTGCCAATTGCATCGCCAATGCGTTATCCGACACATTCTGAATCAAATCTGCTGTGGATTCCAATGCCTCTGGCTTGAAGGAAGCCGGAACAATATCCAACCAAACTTCCTTGGGCGCAGCCTGCTCCAAAATGGAGGTTAACAGGATGGCTGAATTTTGAATGCTCTGTGCCGAGGTTCCCCAATTAAAAAGTTGAATACTATGCCTGGAAAAAAAATCTGGGTTGTAAGATCTTTCAGCCCGTGAGGCGCCCAAGACAATCACATCCCATTTCTTTTGCTCATGCAAAGAAGACTCCCATTCCAAACTTTTGTTGAAGGTAAAACCTCCATTGGGGCCCAAATAATCAGAGAACAAATAAACCAGAGGTAAACCACGATAGGAAGCTTTGCATAGAATAAAATAACCCAGCAAATACATTGCAATGGTCATCAAAACTACCCCTATGCCCCATTTCAATTTATCCATCAGAACTGAAAATAGATAAAATCATTTTTTCCAAAAACACCCAACACCATCAACACGATCAACATCAAAGAAATCGCCAAAACACTTTTATTCATGCTCATTTGAGGTTGTTTTATCCAACGATCCCACCGCTCATCACCCCATAAAAAAATGGACAAGAGCAACAAAATCCCTATTAACCTGGAAACATTCTTCTCTGCCAAATAGGTCGTTAGCAATGATGAATTCCATTGTCCCATATCAGCCAAGACACCGCCTACTTGATGCATGTCATCTGCTCTAAACAGGATAAAGCAAAATGAGATAACCCAAAATGTCAAAACAACAGAAGCCCATTGGTAAGTCCTTCCCCATTGCTCTGCCCATACTAACCTGCGGTCCTTGGTGAACATCTCGCAGATAAGAATCATCGCCTGAACCACGCCAAACCACACAAAGGTCATATTGGCGCCATGCCAAATTCCGCAGATCACAAAGGTTACAGCGATGGCATAAACAACAGCCCAACGTTTCCATTTTTTCTTGCTAAACATCAAGGGTGTGTAAATGTAATCCCTCAACCAACCAGACAATGACAAATGCCATCTTCGCCAAAAATCAGTGATGTTATTGGCTTTGTACGGAAATGCAAAATTCTCAGGAATATGAATGCCCAGCATTCGGGCTGATGCAATGGCCATGTCTGAATAGGCCGAGAAATCAGCATACAATTGAACGGTATATAAAACCAAAATGAACAACCAAACCCAGGTACCCATGCTGCCCACCGTATCATAAGCTTCGTCTACGTAGTTGCCTAATCGGTCAGCTACTACAAACTTCTTCAATAATCCCCACACAAACAATTGAATGGCCCAGCGGTATTGCTCAAAACTGGGGAAGGAAATGGAAGTCCATTGCGGCATCATTTCCTTGGATCTACCTATTGGTCCTGATTGAATCTGCGGAAAAAAAGAAACAAACAAAGCATATTTCCCCAAGTGCATTTCAGGCTTTCTGATTTTGTAATAAACATCAAAAACATAACCCATGCTCTGAAAGGTGAAAAATGAAATCCCCAAAGGCAATACCAACAATGGCCAGTCATTCCAATCTCCTTTGTGAAGCAAAGCATATACTCCTTGCATCACTCCATTGAAAAAACCCAGATATTTGAAAACCCCTAGAATCAGCACTTGACCGATAACTGAAAGCAATAGCCATCGGTAACGAATGGACATGTTTGCACTTCCATTTACTTTTATTGCTGTGAAGTAAGTATAGAAAATAG
>JBEISW010000052.1:0-10593 GCA_040375215.1 Crocinitomicaceae bacterium
AAAAAAAACAAAGCATCGCCTTTCTTTCGAGAGGTTACGGACGGATCACCAAGGGCATTAGACAAATACATAAACTCAGCACCGCCGAGGAAATAGGCGATGAACCCAAGCTCATCGCACTGCACCATCCTGAAATCCCCTCTTATGTTGGCGAAAAACGCTGGGAGACGGCTAGTCAAATACACCAAAAACACCCTGAAGTTCAGGCCATCGTTTTGGACGATGCTTTTCAGCATCGAGCATTGAAAGGTGATATCAATATTTTACTTACTAGATACGCCCATCCATTTTATGAAGATCACCTTTGGCCATTGGGCGGATTGCGGGATCTGAAATCAAGGGCTGAGGTTGCAGATCTTATTGTCTTTACTGGATCACCATCGCTTTTGAATCGCGAAGAAAAAGAAATCATGCGTTCCAAGGTGGCCAAATTCAGTGCGGCACCTGTATTCTTCTTTCACACTGAGTCACTACCCTTGCGACCCGTCTTTGATCATGAACCCAATGCTTTTCAAAACTGGGGGAGCTTCTGCGGCATTGCTCATCCGGAAAGCTTTCATCAATCATTAAAAGCAATCAAACCCATATTGGACTCATTGAACTTTGCGGATCACCATGCTTTTGACTCCAATGATTTGGAAAAGATAAAGTCCAAAATGGTTAACTTTGGCGGCCGTGTGGAAGCTTGGGTCACCACAGAAAAAGATGCCATGCGCATCAAAGATCTGAATGACTGGAAGGGCATCCCCATTTTTTATTTGCCTATTGTAATAAAAATCAACGAAGAAGAAGAAACGGAATGGAATCGCTGGTGGAAGAAAAAAATATAAAAGCGCTGCCCCTTGATCAATATGAATTGGTTGTAGGGTTAGAAGTGCACATGCAATTGAAGACTTTATCCAAAGCCTATGCCGCGGATGCCAATCTCTTTGGTGAACTGCCCAATACTCTGGTAAGTCCAATAACACTGGGACACCCTGGGACTTTGCCCATGGTGAACAAAACATCTTTTGACCATGCCATTAAGTTGGGTTTGGCCATGGACATGACCATTCACCAAGAAGTGTACTTTGCCCGTAAAAATTACTTCTACGCAGATTTGCCCAAGGGCTATCAAATCACACAAGATAAAACCCCTATTTTGACGGGAGGATATCTGGACATCAAAGATGAAAATGACCAACCCAAGCGCATCAATATAACCCGTGCACACTTGGAAGAGGACGCGGGAAAAAGCATGCACGATCAAGATCCTTTTGACACGCTCATAGACTTGAACCGCGCCGGTGTCCCTTTGATTGAGGTGGTGAGTGAACCCGATTTAAGAAGTTCCAAAGAGGCATACAACTACTTAACTGAACTGAGAAAATTGGTTCGTTATCTAGACATCTGCGATGGTAACATGGAAGAAGGTTCCATGCGTTGTGATGCCAATATTTCAGTGCGAAAAAAAGGCGATACACAATTCAACACCCGCTGCGAAGTAAAAAACATGAATTCCATTCGCAATGTGCAACGCGCCATTGAGTTTGAGATGCGCAGACAAATTGAAATTGTTGAAGCTGGAGGAGAAATTGTGCAAGAAACACGAAGTTTTGACGCTGCTAACGGAACAACATTCTCTTTGCGCAGCAAAGAAAAAGCGCATGACTACAGATACTTTCCTGAACCTGATTTACTACCTGTAGTGATTACAGATGCGCAAATCAAGATGATTCATGAAAATATGCCATCACTGCCACAAGCGTTGGTTAAAAAGTATGTCCAAGATTTGGGATTAACAGAATACGACGCATTGGTTATCACTGCTGAAAAAGAAACTGCACTTTGGTTTGAGACTTTGACTGCTATTACAACAGAATACAAAACAGCCGCCAACTGGCTCATGGGACCCATCAAGGCATTGCTCAATGAAAGGGCAATGGATATTCAAGACATGACACTAACACCTCCGCAGGTAGCGGGAATCATTGAGTTGATTAAATCAGGAAAAATTTCTTCATCAGCAGCAGCTGAAAAAATTCTACCTGTACTCTTTGACGAACCCAACAAAGTAGCGGAACAAGTAGCCCAAGAACTGAACTTGATACAAGACGCCAATGATGATGACATTGAGTCTATGGCCCGTGAAGTCATTGCCGCATGGCCGGATAAAGTAGCAGCTTTTAAGGCAGGAAACAAAGGACTTCTTGGATTATTCATGGGAGAGCTTATGAAAAAATCAGGAGGTAAGGCCAACCCTAAAACAGCATCGGGAATCGTACAAAAAATACTTTCAGAATGAAAAAAACAATAATATTATCCCTTATTCTTGCCGCATTTTTCAGTTGCAGTAAAGAACAACAAAAAATCAAAGGAACCATTCACGGTGGTGAAGGTCAAACTTTGTACTTGTATGCTTTCCGAGATGGAGAAGATATCATTCTGGATAGCACCGTCATTGGTAAAGACGAGCAGTTTGAATTGAGACCCCATCAAGGATTGGTGAAAGATATTTATCGTCTGGGTTTAGGAGAAAACGATTTTTTCATTTTGATAACAGACAGCACGGAGAGCGTGGAACTTGAAGGGCAATTTGGACAATTGCGCAATGTCAGCAATGTGAAGGGCTCAACGCATTCCGAGAAACTAGCGCTCTTTTCAAAAGAGGTCAACCCCATCATGGATAGTTTGATGAACACGATGGCCATGGAAGAGGAAGATACCAATTTTAAGAAAATCAACTTGGCCTTGCGCAATGAAATAGAAAAGAAAGTTCTCAAATGGTTGGATGGTAATCATACTGAGCCAGGCGCATTGGTTGCATTGCAATATTTGGATCCGACATTGCACCATGATCAATTTGTCAAGGTAGCAGAGGCTTTGAAAACCAGCATGGCGGAAAGTGAGTACTTCAACAGTTTTGTACAATATGTCAACAGCATTGCTGAAGAAATCAACGGTCCAAAACGACAAGCTCTGGATCAAGCCATTGCCGTAGGTCAGGAGTTGTCCAACATCACATTACCTGATCCCAATGGCAAAAACAGATCATTGACAGATTTAAGGGGGAAATTAGTTCTAGTAGATTGTTGGGCTTCTTGGTGTGGACCATGTCGGAGAGCCAACCCGGAAGTTGTCTCCATTTACAACAGTTTCAAATCAAAAGGATTTGAGGTTTTTTCTGTTTCCTTGGACTCTGATAAAAACGCGTGGACGCAAGCCATTGCACAAGACAAATTGACTTGGTCCAACCATGTGAGCGACTTGAAAGGTTGGAAAAGTTTGGTCACCTATCAATGGGGAATTGAAGCCATTCCCTACCCCATTCTCCTCGACAAATCTGGAAAAGTTATTGCACATGGCAATGATGCCATGGGAGAAAATTTACAACAATTGATTGCCAAGAACATTTAATCATGAAATATACATTAATCACTATCGCCTTATTCTTTGGTCTAACCACTTTTGGACAAAAGGAATATTTCCAACAAGAAGTCAATTACACCATCAGTGTAAAATTGGATGACCAAAACCATTTCCTATCAGGGTATGAAACATTGGTCTATACCAATAATAGCCCAGATGCATTGGATAAAATATACATGCACCTATGGCCCAATGCCTACAAAAACAAAAACACTGCATTGGCCAAACAATTGGCACGAGATAGAAATTTTGTTCTTTACAGCACATTGAAAGAGGACAAAGGTTTTATAGATTCTTTGGACTTTAAAGTCAACAATGAAAAAATCAATTGGGAATTGGATGCACAGCATATTGACATTGGTATTTTGTATTTAAAGCAACCATTGCAACCTGGTCAATCCATCACCATTACCACACCGTTCCGTGTAAAATTGCCTAGCGGAAGCATCTCAAGATTGGGCCACATTGGACAGAGTTATCAAATCACTCAGTGGTATCCCAAGCCTGCCGTATACGACCGCAACGGTTGGCACGCTATGCCTTACCTCACACAAGGAGAATTCTACAGTGAATACGGAAGTTTTGATGTGACCATCACATTGCCAAAGAATTACGTAGTAGGTGCAACGGGCAATTTACAAACGGCTTCTGAACTTGCTTGGTTGGATGAATTGAGTAAAAAAGCTGAACCAGCCGATTCCATTTCATTTGGCGCAGAATTCCCTGAGAGCAGCAGCGAATGGAAGACCATTCAATACAAACAAAAGAATGTACATGACTTTGGATGGTTTGCTGACAAAAGATGGATTGTAAGAAAAGGCAGTGTGGAAACCCCTTACACCAAAACCAAGGTAACCACTTGGGCGATGTTTACCCCTGACAACAAAAAAGTATGGAAGAATGCTATTGAATACATCAACGATGCAACATTCTATTATTCCAAATGGAATGGAGATTATCCTTATACGCAAGTAACAGCTGTAGATGGAACCATTAGTGCAGGAGGCGGAATGGAATATCCAAACGTAACCGTTATTGGAAACGCTGGAGACACCTTGTATCTTGAGACGGTGATCATGCACGAAGTGGGCCACAATTGGTTCTATGGCATATTGGGAAGCAATGAGCGTGATAACGCTTGGATGGATGAAGGATTAAATTCTTTCAATGAAGACAGATACCTGATGACCAAATACGGTTCAAAAAGTGCCAGCATCAATATCGGTGCAAATTTTTTGGCCAAGAGCTTTCAATTGCCCTCTTTTGATGCGCGCAACATGTCTCAACTCTCTTATTTGATCACAGCGGCATATGACTTCGATCAACCATTGCGTTGTCATTCCAATGACTATTTGATAATCAATTATGACGCAAATGTTTATAAGAAAACGGCAGTTGTCTTTTATTACCTCCAACAATATTTAGGTGAAGAACTTTTTGACAAATGCATGCAAACCTATTTTGCCCAATGGAAATTCAAACATCCACAACCGACTGACATCAAAGAAACGTTTGAGAAAACCTCAGGTCAAGATTTGGATTGGTTTTTTGACGAGTTCATTGAAGGAAAAGGCCATGCAGATTATTCTCTATTGAATGTGGCCAAAAAACACAAATCCACCAAACTGACTGAAGGCAATAAAGTGGATTTCTACTACCAGGCAAGAGTTATGAACACAGGCCAAACAGAAGGGCCATGCTCTGTTACCATCGAGTACAAGGACGGTAAAAAAGAAACCAAATGGACACCTATATTGAAACCTGGGCATGTGGGTAAGGTGATTTTTGACATCACAGATTACAATAACCAAACTAAACCCAAGGTTCAAATCAACAGTGAAAAATCAATACCTGAATTATCACTGACCAACAACACCATCCGCAAAGGTTCATTGACTCCTAGATTGGAAAAAATAGACTTTCAACCCTTTACTGGAATTGCAAATGATCAATCAACACAAATTTATTGGGTACCCGTTATGGGATGGAACAACTATGACAAATTCATGCCCGGTGTTGTATTTCACAACAAAAATATTTTCAACAGAAGATGGCAGTGGTCTGTTACTCCTTTATACAGCATTCACCAAAAAGATTTGTCAGGAATGGCCAAGGCGAGCCTGCGTTTGGGTAAGTTCACTTTTGGTGCCAATGCCAAACAGTTCTACTTTACTGACTTGACAGAGAACTTAAATGGCAGTGATGTTTTCTTCCGTTCCAAATACCAAACAGTAAAACCTTACATCACCTTTAGCACCAAAGGAAGACCAGAGCGTTATCACAACAAATTCAATTTTGACGTGCAATTGGCCGGAATTGTATTGAAGAAAATGCACTCCACCAATATCACCGGTAGCGAAACCCAAAGCAATCAATTGCAAGACTTTGCGCAAACAACCATACAGACAGGTCGCAACTTTGGTTTGCAGCACCGTCTTGAATACCAGTTGCAATGGACGGGAGCACTTGAAAACGGCAAGTGGGATGGTGATCAACGCACCACGCAGATGAAGTACTCCTACAATTATAACCGCAACAATGCCAAGCGCACCATTGACTTCATTTTATTCAGCGGAGTAAACAACTACCGGACACTAGCAGCATTCAATCCTGAGGGAGCAACTGCGGAGACTGATTTCACTTTCAACAATTTCTATTCTGGCAGAACTGAAACAGAAGGTGCTTTGAGCAGACAAATACAAGATGGCCACGGTATGCTATACACACCAACTAGAAGAAGATTTGACATTAGAATGATATCAGGACAAATTCGATATCGATTACCCTTTAATTTCCCGTTGTCTTTATATACAACTGCAATGTATGGACAACAAAGCAACATCAATTACATTTTATCGGACAGCAGAATCCTTGATCGCAATAACTACAACAGCCAATGGCTGTTCAGTTCAGGTGTGATTATTCCTATCGTGAAGGATGTGGTTGAAATATACGCGCCGATAGTGATGTCCCAGGAGTTAAAGGATACACGATCGCAGATGGACATCAAACCATACCAATACATCATGTTCAAGGTGAACATTACAGCCATGGATCCGTTTAAAATTGTATCCAAGAATTTGGCGCGCTAATGAAGAAAAAATATTTCATCTCCGATCTTCACCTGGGCAGCCCTAATCACGAAGCCAGTTTGGTTCGTGAGAAAAAGTTTGTCGCCTGGTTGGATGAAGTATCCAAGGATGCGGATGAAATATTTTTGGTGGGTGATGTTTTTGATTTTTGGTTTGAGTACAAAAGAGCTGTGCCTAGGGGATTTGTTCGATGTTTGGGAAAAATAGCTACGCTCACCGACCAAGGCATCAAGGTGCATTGGTTCACGGGCAACCACGACATGTGGATCTTTGATTATCTACCACATGAATGTGGGATCATTCTTCACCGCAAACCAATTGTCATTGAATACAACGAGCAAAAAATGTACATCGGTCATGGAGATGGATTAGGTCCCGGCGACCTTAGTTACAAATTCATGAAACGATTCTTTGATTCACAATTGTGCCAATGGCTATTTGCCAGACTGCATCCCAATTTTGGCATTTGGTTGGCCTCTAGCCTCTCTGGATACAGCAGAGGGAAGGGATTGGAAAAGGACAAGATTTTTCATGGTGAGCAGGAATGGTTGTTTCAGTATTGTCAAAGCATCGAGAAAGAAACCCATCACGACTATTATGTCTTTGGACATCGCCACTACCCAAAAATCATGGAAGTATCAGCCAATAGCCAATATATCAACCTTGGAGATTGGATACAGCACTTCACTTATGCCAAATGGGATGAAGAGGGATTGAGGTTGGAAAAGGCATAAACCCAAAAGTTATGCATTGTTATTCATTCTGATTCATCTGTGAATTGTGGAAAAACAAGGCTTTTTGCTCATAAATCACGCATAAAGTTTTCTCTTAAAAAGAAGCTGTCAAGCAAAAGATAACTGAAATTCGCGGAAATATTTAAACATGTCAAAACGATTTCAATTTTGGTATTTAATCCTGAGTCCGGTCTTCTTTTTATTGAGTTGGTATATAGGACAACGATTGTACGAGCACTTTATCGAGAATGCACAGGGATTAGGAATACAGCCCAACAGATCTCTTTGGTATGCCACAATATTCACCAGCGTTTACCTCGTTGCATTCTTGGTCATCAAAGATCTTTATCCCAATAAAGAAAAAAATTGACCGTTGTAAATTGGTTACAAGCTGGAGTGAAAATATTTGTAAAACTTAAAAATCTAACGCAATGTCTGAAGTAAACAAAGAAAAATTGAAGGCCCTTCAAATGGCCATGGAAAAATTGGAAAAAACCTATGGTAAAGGTGCCGTGATGAAGTTGGGAGACAATGCCGTTGAAGCGATGGAAGTCATCCCTAGCGGATCTGTAGGATTGGACAGTGCACTGGGCATTGGCGGTTACCCCAAAGGCCGTATCATTGAGATCTACGGTCCTGAGTCTTCGGGTAAAACGACATTGGCCATTCACGCTATTGCAGAATCCCAAAAGCAAGGTGGTATCTGTGCCATTGTTGATGCAGAGCATGCCTTTGATAAATTTTATGCAGAAGCCTTGGGGGTAGATACCGAAAACCTCTTGATTTCTCAACCCGATAATGGTGAGCAAGGATTGGAAATCGCTGACAACTTGATTCGTTCTGGCGCCATTGATTTGATTGTCATTGACTCCGTGGCTGCATTAACGCCCCGCTCTGAAATTGAAGGCGAAATGGGCGACTCGAACGTTGGTGTTCAAGCACGTTTGATGTCCAAGGCATTGCGCAAATTGACCGCCTCCATCAGCAAGACCAATTGTTGCTGCATTTTCATCAACCAATTGCGTGAAAAGATTGGGGTGATGTTTGGCAATCCTGAAACGACAACTGGTGGTAATGCTTTGAAATTCTACGCGTCCGTTCGATTGGATATTCGCCGCTCTACGCAAATCAAAGACGGAGAGAATGCCATCGGTAACCGCACCAAAGTAAAAGTGGTGAAAAACAAAGTGGCTCCTCCTTTCCGACAAGCTGAGTTTGATATCATTTATGGACATGGCATTTCCTTGTTGGGTGAAATCATCGACATGGGTGTGGACCACAATGTCATCAAGAAAAGCGGAAGCTGGTTCAGTTACGGTGACACCAAGTTGGGTCAAGGAAGAGATGCCGTGAAGCAATTGTTGGAAGACAATCCTGAATTGAAAGAGGAGATTGAAACCAAAGTGAGAGCGGCCATTTCAACCGCCAAGGCTAGCGCTTAATCATATTACCATACCAGGTTTTAGCGGGTTTTTAGACAACATTACCTACAAATAAGGATCGCTTCGGCGGTCCTTGTTTTTTTGTAGATTTTTCGGCTAGGCTCTTTGTATTTTCGTATTCCAAATGAAACAAATGCAGAAAGCAACTTTAGCCCTAATTGGAATTGTAATCACCGCCATGCTTTGGACGGCTTGTGGAGGAGGCTCAGCGCCTGAGATGATGAGCAGTGCCAATGGCCCTGACGCCACATTGGACTCCCTCAATCAAGCCATCAAAGATGAGCCTGATAATTACAAGCATTATATTTCGCGTTCCAGATACCTCAGCAGCAAGTCGCGCTTTGCCGATGCCATCCGCGACTTGGATCGCGCATTGGGATTAGACAGTATGCAAGCCGAAATCTACGTTGAAAAAGGAGAGGTATATTGGATGCAGAAGGATGTGAAGAGTGCCTATGCACAGTACAAAAAATCAGTCGAAAAAAACAACCAATATGTTCCAGGATTGATCAAAACAGCATCCATTGAAATTGTATTAAACAACTACGACCAAGCCTTGAAATATTTGGATGATGCTTTGAAAGTAGAGGTCACCAATCCAGAAGTCTATTACTTCAAAGGCCGATTGTTCAAGACCAAAGGAGACACCGCAACAGCCATTTCTTCTTACCAAACAGCAGTGGAATTGAATCCACAATTTTATGATGCTTATGTAGAGCTGGCCTTGTTGGTGGCGAATCAGAAAAATGATTTGGCGGATGAGTATTACAAAACAGCCATTGGCGTAAGACCCAGAAGTGTTGAAGTATGGTACAACCGCGCGATGTTTTTACAAGAGAATGGCTACCGCAAGGCGGAATACTATACAAGGGCCTTGGCGTGTTATGATACCATTGTACAGATAGACAAGAATTTCTCGGCGGCCTATTACAACAAGGGATACATCTATTGCACATATTTGAATGAGTACACCAAGGCGATAGAACAATTCACCAAGGCCATCGGATTGTATCCTTCGTATTTTCAAGCCTTTTACAGTCGCGGTATTTGCTATGAAAAGATGAACAACCGAAAGCTCGCTTTGGCGGACTATGAGCAAGCCCTAAAAATCAAACCAGACTATGATGATGCGGCGATTGGGAAGGGAAGGGTTTTGGGGAGGTGATTGGGGAAATTGGGAAGTGGAAATTGAAAAGAGGAATTGAATTGGTAACTCGCTTCTCAAAACTCATTACTCTAAACTCATTACTCAGCCTCCTTTTCAATCCAACCAATCTCTTTCAGATGCGCAACAATTTCGGGGATCATGGGTTTGATTTTCTCGAACTTTGGACAAGGCTGTCCCTCTGTCAATCGAATAGCCTGATTGATCCTTTGCATTTCGGAAATTGAGAATTGTTCCTCTTGTTTCATGATGATTCAAATTTAGACAGAATTTTGCAATAAAATACCAAAGATCCGTCGGAGTCAGTGTTAAAATCTATTCGGTATTTCCCTTCCCATAAATCCTGATAAATATTTAATTGCATCCGATATAATCTATTTCGGGATTCAGAATTTCCGGAAAATGAAACAGTTGCTTTGGGATAGGATTGAAAAAACAAATCCACACAGTGCGCAATAGTCATAAAAACCATTTTAACGTCGCCATTGTTAGATTGAACATCATCGCAAAAGCAACCAGACTCTTCAACATAGTCCAATAAGCTGAGATTGTACAAATCGGAATCATAGTCCATTGGCGTAAAGCGAATACATTTCAAAATTGATTTTACACCAATGCTGAAAAACCAAAATTGCACGGTCTCACCTGTTTGTCCATAAACTGGATAATGCCTCTCCATAGCGCAAATAGCGCCAAGAAATTTCTACCACGCAAGAAGCACATAAGGCTGCATCCAGCATGAGATTCCTATA
>JBEISW010000065.1:0-9799 GCA_040375215.1 Crocinitomicaceae bacterium
AGTTGCAATTTGTAGAGCTAGAATTTCGTCAGCAATGAAGAGGTGTCTCACGTAAGCTTTGGTATAAAAAGAATCAACATAACTTTCACCTGACTCATCTAATGGTGAGAAATCGCGGTCCCATTTTTTATTACGCATATTCAAGATTCCATTCCAAGTAAATAATTGGCCATTTCGGGCATTTCTTGTTGGCATGACACAATCAAACATATCAATACCCAACGCTATGCTTTCTAGAATATTGGCAGGAGTTCCTACTCCCATGAGGTATCTAGGTTTGTCATGTGGTAGTATTTCACAAACTTCTTCTGTCATGCGGTACATGTCTTCATGGGGTTCGCCAACACTTAAACCACCAATGGCATTGCCTTCAGCGTTTTTATTGGCTACATATTCAGCACTCTCTTTTCTCAGATCGGAGAACGTAGAACCTTGAACTATAGGAAATAAACTCTGGTGATATCCATACAATGGATCGGTTTCTTGCATTCTATTGAAGCATCTATCCAACCATTGGTGTGTAATGCGCAAGCTGTTTTTGGCGTACGAATAATCACATGGATATGGTGGGCATTCATCAAAGGCCATGATGATATCGGCACCAATGATTCTTTGAATATCCATCACTCTTTCAGGGGTGAAAGTATGTCTAGAACCATCAATGTGAGATTGAAAAATAACACCTTCTTCTTTGATCTTGCGGTTACCAGATAGACTGTATACTTGGTAACCGCCGCTATCTGTCAAAATGGGACGATCCCAACCGTTGAAACGGTGCAAACCACCAGCGGCTTGCATGATTTCTAGTCCTGGACGCAAATACAAGTGATACGTATTGCCCAAAATAATTTCAGCCTTCACATCATTTTTTAAATCTTGCTGTGAGATGGCCTTTACAGTTCCCGCTGTACCTACCGGCATGAAGATTGGCGTTTCAATGCATCCATGATCTGTTGTAATCTTCCCCGCTCGCGCTTTGGACTGCGCATCTGTGCCTTGTAATTCAAAAGTCAAACCCATGTTACAAAACTAATCAAAACTAGTGGGATGAAAAGCGATGATTGATGGATTACCTTTGCAATATGACTGAGATAAAACACAGAGCGGGATTTGTCAATATTATTGGATTGCCCAATGCAGGAAAATCCACATTGATGAATGCCTTGTTGGGACAGAAATTGAGTATTGTTACGGCCAAGGCTCAGACTACACGACACCGTATCATGGGGATTCTGAATGGCGATGATTATCAAATAGTTTACAGTGATACGCCAGGGGTATTGGACCCCAAATACAAATTGCATGAAGGAATGATGAAGGCGGTGGGATCTGCATTGTCGGATGCCGATTTGATTTTGATGGTTATTGACGCCAGCGATAAGACGCCATTTCATGCCGATACTTTGAACAAGATCAAGAAAATGGATGTTCCTGTATTTGTCGTGTTGAATAAATTAGATCTGATCGGCAACTCCATGGCTGATGCATTGTTTCAATTTTGGTCAACAGAGATGCCCGATGCTAAGATCTATCCAGTTAGTGCCCTCACCTATTTGTATACCAAGGAATTATTGGCCAAAATAGTTGAAGCGCTTCCAATGGGTCCCGCTTATTTTCCAAAGGATGAATTGTCAGATAGAACTTTGCGTTTTTTCTGCAGCGAGATCATTCGTGAGAAGATTTTGAAATATTATAATAAAGAGATTCCATACTCATGTGAGGTTCAAATTGAATCCTTTAAGGAGGAAGAAAATGTTACTAAAATAAGGGCTATCATCCTAACAGAAAGAGAATCTCAAAAAGCCATCATCATTGGACATCAGGGAAGTGCAATTAAAAGAATGGCTACCTCAGCGCGCAAAGAGATGGAAGCATTTTTGGGCAGAAAAGTTTTCATGGAGACCTTTATTAAGGTGGATCCTGATTGGAGAAACAATGTCAATAGATTGAAATCAATGGGCTATTGGGATTAAATTATGGTTAGCTTTCCTAATTGTAAAATCAATTTGGGTTTGTTTGTAACCCATAAAAGGACGGATGGTTATCATCATTTGGAATCCATTTTCCTTCCGGTTCCATTTACGGATGCTTTGGAAATCATTCCCAATGGGACCAAGGAGTGCAGAATTACAACCTATAAAAGTGCTGTTAACATTCTAAAGGAGGAGCATTCCTGTTATCAAGCGTGGTCGCTTTTGCACCGTGAATTTGATATTGAAGGGGTGGATATTTTTTTAATTAAACACATCCCCAGTGGAGCCGGTCTAGGCGGTGGTTCCTCTGATGCGGCATTTACTCTACAAATGTTAAATCAATTGTTTTCTTTGGATTTGACGCAAGAACAATTGGTAAAGTACTGCGCTGAATTGGGAAGCGATCAAGCCTTTTTCATTTACAATAAGCCTTGCTACTTGAGTGGAAGTGGTCCTGAGATTAACCCTATCTCATTTGAGCAAGATTTTAAAATTGAATTGTCCTTCCCTTCTGTGCATATTTCTACCAAGGAGGCCTATTCGAAATTGGTACCAAGTGCCATGAATTTTGACTTGAGAAAGCTGCAAGATCATCCCAAAACGGAATGGAGAAAAATCCTTAGAAATGATTTTCAATCAGGTGCTGTAACTGGTCATCCAGTTATACAACATCACATCGATAAATTCTATGATCAAGGAGCCTTTTATGCAGCCATGAGCGGAAGTGGTAGTGCTGTATTTGGACTATTTGATTAACGCATCAAGGTTAACCATTCTTGGAAATCATAGGAGGTTCCGTCGTACATTTTAATTGTACCGATAAATAAATATTGCCCTTCAGCAGCTGCATTACCATTGATTTTTCCATCCCACCCCTTATTGACACTATTCCACTCATGAACTAAGTTGCCCCAACGGTTGAAGATTTTCCCAGAGAATTTTTCTACCGTAAACTCACCGCAATCATAATAAAATCCACCGTTGAAGTTTTCGCAGCTTACCCGGTACACATCATTCTCTCCATCTCCATTGGGAGAGAAAACATTGAATGAGGCCAATTCGGCGTAGTCATAAACAAACACAACAAATGTTTTTTCGTCAGTGCATCCGCCGGGACCTGTTACAATCATGGTTACATTGAAATATCCCAAAGAGTCAAACAAATGGTTGGTTGGCAAACCAGCGGGAATCTCACTGATATCGCCGTCGCCCCAATTGTATTCCACGCTGCTATTGTATTGACTCAAATCTAAAATATTAAAATCTAATGGAATGTATCCTTGAACAGTATCATTGACCATGGGTAGAGAATCAATGACGAAATTGGCCAATGGGATTTCACTGGTTCCAACGGTGCTGTTGAAGGTTTCTATGCAACCATTGTCATCAGTTACGGTTACATAATAAGTTCCATTGTTCAAATTATTTTGTGTGTTGGAGCTACTGGTTTGATTCAACCAAGAATATTGATAACCAGGAGTTCCTCCGTTGATGGCAACCGATAAAGCGCCTGAAGCTAGGCTGTCTCCGCAAATATCATCTGTGACGGTGAAGTTGGCTTGAATGGCGGCGGGTTGAAGAAGGTTGAAATTTTGTGTTTGGGTACAACCATTGGCATCAGTGACAGTTACAGATTGTTGACCTGCAGATAGATTGTTTACTGTTGAGCCTGTTAAATTAGATTGCGACCAAACGTAACCATAATCAGGCGTTCCTCCAGTTACTGTTGCGATACCCTCACCGTCATTTCCCCCATTACAAGAGGGTTGGGTAGTATTGACATTGACTAAATAAGGTTGAGGCTCTGTCATATTGGCGTTATCCGAAGCAGAGCATCCATTCCCGTCTGTAACTGTAACAGAGAAATTTCCTGCGCTCAATGCATCGGCAAATTCACCCGTTTCGAAATTGGACCATAGGATATTGTAGTTTAAGGTTCCTCCGTTCACTACAGCTGTTGCTTGACCACTGCTTCCACCATTGCAAAGAACAGGAACGATGTTTTGAATATCAATGCTCAATGGCAGAGGTTCAACAATATCGAATTCAAAACTAACGGCGCAACCATTGGCATCCGTGATGGTAACATTGTATGTACCGGAAGTAAGATTAACAGCGGTGTTGGAATTTGAAATATTGTTGCCCCAATCAAAATCATAGTCTGGAGCTCCACCAGTAGGATTGAGGACAATCTCACCATCATTTCCATTGGCACAGGACACATTTTGAATATCAGCTGTGGTATTGATTACATTGCCTGAGGAGACAACAGGGGCAGATTGTGTTTCAATACAACCATTTGCATCTGTCACAGTAAGGGAATAATTACCAGAAGGAATGTTATTCGATATGGAATCTGTATCCGCAGGAAATCCATTCCAATTGTAACTGACGGGATAAATGGGATTATCAATTGTGGCCTCAATGCTGCCCAAGCCTGCACCAGAACATCCAATGTTGGTAACATTAAGGTTGAGCCCCATGGGTAAAGGTTCATAAATCTGAATGGTATCAGGATTGGCGCAGGTTTGTCCTTGGGCATTGATATAAGAGGCTGTAACCACATAAATATCGGCTGCTAAATTACTTACCGTTGCAGTGCTTGCAAATGAAGGACCTCCAAGTGTATTCCACGAATAGTTGAAAGTAGTATTATTAGGTCCGCCAGTTGCTTGAACCTGGATAGCACCCGCTTGCCCACCGTTACAGGGATTGTCATCTGTGTTGAGAACATTAATGATAATTGGATTTGGCTCGTTAATAACAAATGGTACAGAGTCTATGCAGCCTGATCCGTCTGTTACAGTAAGTGTGTAATTTCCCTCAGACAAATTGGTTGCCAATTGATTGGTTTGGTTGCTACCAGACCAGGCGTAAGTTACGGCCCCTACCTGTCCTATGACATTTGCAGAAGCCAGTCCATCGGACAATCCAGGACATGTAACACTTTGTGTTGTTGCGGAAATATTTAGATTATTCTCCTGAGGTACATTAAAGGTGCCTGAAATTTCACAATCGGCCCCTTGATCAATAATCGTAACATTGTATTGACCTTGGGTGAGTCCAGATGCTATCGGACTATCCAAGCCTGGAATTTGTTCCCAAACATAGGTATAGGGACCTATTCCATTGTTGAGAGATACTGATATTTCACCGGTTCCATTTCCACAACCAGTGGATTGAATAGAGGCCAATGTTTGGGGTTGATTAATTGAAACTCCCGTTAGTTGGACGTGCACAGTATCTGAAAATGTAGATCCGCCACAGACGGTGACAGTGGCAATGTAGTTATCGCTACCAATGGTATTGATGTTTACGTCATTTCCTGTTCCCACTTGAACCCCAGCACTATTGGTCCACACAATTGGAGGTGTACCAGAGGGAGTATACTCCCATGATTCATTGGCTGCAGTCCATGAAGTATTGTTTCTTCCGGGTACCGCAACACCGACAGTTCCTGTTAAATTTTGCATTCCCAAAACTGAAAAATTTGGACTACCACCCGGCCACGTGTTACAAGCTGGTTTTGTCCAAATATGTGTTTGAATCAAGTTGGAAGTTTCATTAATAACAATTTGAAATTTACCTTTGGAAGATGTACAAGAGAACATTGGAATTTGATCAAAGGATACCACCAATTTTCTGAAAGGAGCTGTTCCGATGGTTTGGTACTTGATGTAAGGTCCTTGTCCGCCAGTACCTGGATGCCAATCTTGCCAAGGTCCCATGATGCAATTTTTTGGAACTCCCGTTGCAGAACTTGGTATGGATGCAGCTACGTAATTGGTTGGCTGTCCTGCAGTAAATGAAACCCAACCGTTTGAGCCAATGTAAAAATTGGTGTATGAGTTATTGAAGAAACAAAAAGTAAATCCAATTGGAAGAGAACCAGAAACAGCATCGTCTCCTAATGTAACTCCTGTTCCACCAATTACTTCAGGAGTGAATGCAGGCATTGCAGCAACAGCATAGTTGTTAGAAGAAATAACGCCATTGACGGTGGCGCTGAGTGTTACAGGACCAGAACATTGGGAAATGTCATCTCCCGCATCAACGACTTGCCCCCAACTCATCAAAGTTGACAAGATGGAAAATCCAACCAGAATGTACTTTTTCATTTCCTATTATTTGAAAATGCTTTCAGCATTTTCCGTGTTGATTTTTTTACCTTCAAAATAAAAAGTTTGAATACCCAATGCTGTCAGTATTTTCACAGCGTATTGTTCCGAATTGTTGTCTTTTATTGTTAGTACAACATGATAGACTTGTTCATTCTTACTGTCATTCTCAACCTCCAATTTTAAATTGTCGCGATAGCCATTGGCGTTGTTCATGATTGCATGCAAATTGCTCTTCTCCCCGCAATAGGTCATTTGAATCTGCGCGCCATTGGTAAATTTTTGAAGAGGTTGGCTACCAGAAATTGAAAATTCACCATTGCATTGCGCGCTGCCGACAAAAGTTGCTGTAGCAAAGAAGAAAGAGAAGAATATTTTTTTCATGACTTTTTAGTTTTTACAATAATACAATAGACGCTTTATATGGCCAAAAGATGTATGGTGTATTGCAACTTTCCTTTTACATTTGAAAAATGCAATATATAAGAATCAACTGTATCCTATTGTTGGCTTTTCTGTCAACGCATATTTTGAATGCACAAACTCCATGTCAAAATGGATATGCTGGAGAGTATCCCTGCTTAAATATGGATTTGTTGGCACACATGACCAATGCTGAAATAGGTGGTTGTGATAACACCAATGATATCTGGGGTTGGGTTTCACCGATAACCAAGAAGGAATATGCTTTGGTCGGTTGCAGTAATGGTACCGCTTTTGTCGATATTTCAAATCCGATCCAACCCATATATTTAGGATTACTTCCTTGTCATGACACCCCCAGTTTGTGGCGTGATTTGGAAACTTTAGGGAATTATGTTTACGTTGTTAGTGAGTCGAGCAATCATGGATTGCAAGTGATGAATTTGCTTCAGTTGGACAATGTTGTCAATCCTCCTGTGAATTTTTCTGAAGATGCGCATTATCCTGGGTTTGGGCATTGTCACACATTGAATATTGATCCAGCCAGTCAGCTTCTTTGCGCCATGGGCACCAATACTTTTAATGGAGGCCCTCATATTTTGGACATTTCTAATCCACTCAATCCAGTTTTTGTAGGCGGTTATGGAGAGGCAGGTTACACGCATGATGGATTTATTACTACGTATTCAGGTCCAGATCAAAATCACCAAGGAGAGGTGATCATTGCGCTTTGCAATGGGTACAATGGCTTTTATGTAGTGAATGCCACTGACCCCAATGATGTGGTTGTATTGGATAATTTTCTTTATCCAGAAACGGGATATACCCATCAGGGTTGGTTTACCAAGGACAAGAGGTATTTCTTGATTAATGATGAGTTGGATGAAATGAATATTGGCAACAATACCAGAACTCATTTTTTTGATTTGAATGATTTGGATAACATCACTTACATGGGTTTCCATGAAACCAACAATACTTCCATTGATCACAATCTGTATGCGGATGATCAGTTCATCTATGAGAGCAACTACCGCAGCGGCGTTAGGGTTTTTGATGCCGTTAGAGCCAACAATACCACATTAAATGAAGTAGCTTTTTTTGATTTGGTTTCAGCCAATGATAATCCTCAATTCAGCGGTACTTGGAGCAATTATCCCTATTTGCCTTCTGGCGTAAACCTAGCTACCAGCATGTATGATGGATTCTTTATTACAAAACCTACTTTTTTGCAGTGGTCTCAAAGCGAATACAATGTTTGCCAAGGTGGTGGTTTTTCAGCTTACTTGGAAGTCAATACCAATTTGCTTTTCCCTCTGTCCTTGTCTTGGGAGCTTCCCTCTGGTTTTACTGCAAATGGAACCAATGAAATTAACCAAATGGGTGATTATTACTTTTATTTCGATGGCCCAGTGGCCTCTGCTCCTGGCGAATATTCATTGACATTGAACATGACCGCACAAAATGGTCAAGTGTATTCCAAGGTAATACGGGTTAATGTTCAAGCGGAATCTGCATCCGGTGATTTTTCACTGATTGCTCCAGCTCAGAATGCCAATCCAGAAGGCAACCCAGTTTCTTTTGAGTGGACTGCTTCAACTGGAGCCAACTATTATGTTTGGACCATGGCCACAGACGCTAATTTTTTACAGAATGTTCAGACCCAAAACACGACCAATACTTCTTTGTCTTTAAATGCATTGGAATCAGGAATTCATTTTTGGAAAGTTGAAGCTGTCAATGATTGCGGAACAGCCAAAATTGAGGTTGGTCAATTTGATTTATTGAGCACAGGAATTGAAGAAGCTACAATTTCAAAAGTTCAATTGTATCCTAACCCCACACAATCCGTCTTGTATTTTTCAAAACCGTTGAACAATTTTCAGGTCATTGATATCACGGGAAGAATTGTGTTCTCGCATCAAGGCTCTGCTATGAAACAGATGAGTACTGAAAATTTGTCTGATGGAATATATTGGTTGAAGATCAATGAAGATGTAAAGTCATTTGAAGTTCGTCACTGATAATTGGGGTCATCCAAATATCTGCGAAGCCCTTCCCTACCCGCTTTGATAAACAACGCCTTTTCATCTTTGGAAAGGCGTTTTACTTTTGGACCAATGCCACAATCACTAATGCTTACCGTTCTTTCCCAATCAAAGGGAGTTAGGATAAAACGATTGAGGTTTTCCTTCATCAAGTAATAAACGGATCCAATCAAATCTTTGGTTGAATGAACAGTGTAATACAGCGGCAATTTGGATTTGGTTCTATCTACCTGAATTTGGTAATCACTATCTATCCTAAAGCCAATGGTCTTTTTGGCTTGAGTTTGATATTTGGTTGAGTCATCAAAAATCCAAATCGGGAAATTGGAAAGGAAACCGCCATCTAATAACACATGATCGTGATCTTGATAATGACGCACATCTTGAGGCTCTCCTTTGTCATTGATGATCAGCGGTTCAAAGTACAATGGAACTGCCATTGAAGCCCTTACGGCATCAACCACGCGCATATTGGGATAAGTTTGAACGCTGAAATACTCTACTTTTTGGTGATTCATGCAGGTGGCTGTGATCACCAATGTTTTGAAAACTGGATTTTCTTTGGTCAGGCTTTCTAACTCGGAAAATGTGATGTTGGCATTTCCAACTTTGGCAGCGATACAATTTTCCATCCATCTGGTGAATTTCTTGCCTTTATAATATCCCATTCTTCTGAAAAGGCGCAACGTTCCACCAATGAAAAATCCGCCCCCATCATTGAACTTGGCAAAGTTAGTGTTGCCAATCATTTCAAAAATTTCTTGGGGTGTATACCCTACGGACAATAAAGTGGCTGTAATGGCGCCTGAAGATGTTCCTGCGACGCGTTGAATGGGTTGTAACATTTTACGTTCATCCAATTCCATGAGCGCTCCGCAATAAGCCAAGCCTCGAATTCCGGCCCCTTCAAAAACCAAGTTTTCATAATGGATGGAATCCAAACCCTTCTGAGCCATTGTCAATTGAGCAACGAGAATTCCTAGAGTGATGAGTATTTTTACTTTCATGCGTATTGTGTTTGTCTTCCTTCTCGACAAAATCCCCAAAGGTGAATTCCCCATTCCTTTGCAAAATCAACGGCCAAAGAGCTTGGTGCAGAAACTGCCGCGATGTTGGGGATTTTGGCTTTGAAGCATTTGGCAATGATTTCATATGAAATTCTACCGCTAACCAAAAGCCATTTACCTTCCTTTGTTTTTTTTTGAATCATCAAGTCTCCAATGCATTTGTCCACCGC
>JBEISW010000060.1:0-10186 GCA_040375215.1 Crocinitomicaceae bacterium
CCCAGCAACACCAAGAAATAAGCCACCAAAATCATGGCCATTACATATCCCATCATCTTTCTACAAATTGTTTTAATACCATACCCCAACCCTTCCATTCCGACCAATCGTTGACACTTTCATTGTGCCAAACCATGCGCCAATCACAATGGAAGTCCTTGGCATATTGTTTAGCCGTTGCCACTTTCATCTCGGCGTCTTCAGGCGTTAGATGCAGATAATTTTTCAAAGTCACATCCATTCCCCAAAACGGAATCAATCTCAAAGTAGACAACTGACTTTTGTGCCAATCATACCATAAAAAACTTCTGCTAGTTCCTGCTCTGTATCCTACCGTATCTGCAAACCCCATTGTGTAGTCTCTTTCAACACCCAGTGCAACCAATCGTAAACTTGAATTGGGTAGGCTCTGCTTCAAATAATGAAACCTAGCCGATTGTATTTTTTTACAACCCAATTGTTCAAGCCGAGTCATCTCCGCCTCATAATGTCCATCTATATCGTGTCCCAAAACACTAGGATGCCATCCCCAATCTGCGTCACCGATACTGCGGAATAAGCAATGCCAACCCGCTGTCTGATTAATCTGCATTCCCTTATCCAAATCTGACCTTTCTGCACACAACACAAAATATTTCAGTGCCATACTCTCGTTTTGACACATCTCCTCCAAGACATCATAAGTATCATAAGGATCTTGATGACCCAAAATAACCTGAACCCGTTTGCTCACCCAATCCCATTTGAACCTTACAATATCTCTGCAAAACCCACCCCATTGATTCACTATGGTTTTGAACTTGAACGCATAGGGACTGTCTATATCGACAGTCAACTGTCTATTTGGAATTCTTGTTTCAGATAATCCCAATGCATGAAGCAATCGGAAGCGCCATTCATCCAAATAAGCCACTTCCACACCTCCCCATTGCCTTTGAATACAACCGGATGAATAAAACCTCCCCCATTCATCAAAGTGCTCCGGGGTATATTCATCGCATCGCGCTAGCAAATAAAATGCATAGCCAAATACATCAAATTCACCAAACGATTCCAACCGCTCCACAGCCTTCCGAAACTGATTGGTATCCCGAGTCTCATCCTTCCACCACGGAAAATCCATGCATGGAAAGTGAATCAATGCCGCCTCAGATTCCAATCCGTATGATAGGATAATAGAACCTTGAGGAATCGATTCGCTTTCAGTAAAAAGTTCAAAAGAATACCCTTCCAACAAAAATCCCAATGCATAACGCAACCGGGGTGTATCAATGTTGGAGAGGATGGCTATCATTTCAAAAAATCAAATATGATGGTCGCCATTTTCTCAGCAGCCTTTCCGTCTCCATACAATGGTTTCCATGTCATGTCAGCCATTTGCATTACCTGATTAAAAGCCTGCGCGATTTTCATGGCATCTGCACCCACCAAAAAAGCTTTTCCATCTGCAACTATTTCCGCCCATTCTGTGGTATCACGCAATATGATACAAGGCTTCTCAGCAAAGTAAGACTCCTTCTGCACACCGCCGGAGTCCGTAACAATCAATTGACTCAATCGCTCCATTTGAAGCATTCCAATATAGCCCAATGGCTCAATCAAATGAACATGCTCCGCCGATTCAAGTGCCGTGAGCAATTCAGGTTGTGCAGCCAAATTCTTTCTCAAACGCGGATGCACAGGTAAAACCCATTCCAATCCCGCTGACTGCGTTAATTGCATCAACGTTTCTACTGTCGCTTTAAGTACTTCTGGATGGTCCGTGTTATGATCCCTGTGAATGGTGGATAAAACAAACTGTTTGTCCACAAAGGGCATTACTTCAGGTCGGTATTCCCTTGTACCATAATACAACGCGTTGTCATACATAACATCACCGCATTGAAAGACACCAGGGTTAACCGGTGAGTATGGTGCTGTGGAATTGGTCATCCCTTCTTTTTCCAAATTCTCCAATCCCAATGGGGTGGGACTAAACAGTAAGGTGGACAAGTGATCGGTCACAATGCGATTGATTTCCTCCGGCATGGTGCGCTGAAAACTGCGCAAACCAGCTTCAACATGAATCACCGGAACATTGGCCTTTGCAGCCACCAAAGCCCCGGCTAGTGTGGAATTGGTATCACCGTAAACCAAAACGGCATCTGGTGACTCTTTTAGAATCAAGGACTCCAAATCCATCATCATTTTACCAGTCTGGACTCCATGTGTGCCTGACCCTGCAGAAAACACTTGATAAGGTGCATCGATCTCCATCTCCCTGAAAAAAACTTCAGACATGGATTCATCATAATGCTGACCTGTGTGAACGATGAGCTCTTGCACCCTTCCTTTGTAGTCATTTTTCCAAACCCTATTCAGCGCAGCTGCCTTGATAAACTGGGGACGAGCCCCAACAACGGTCATGATTCTCTTCATTCTAATAAGCCTTGATCGGCGAAGCTAAAATACGCATTCCCATGAACGATTAAGTGATCCATCACCAACAATTCCATCACCTTTCCCACAGCGCGCAATTTGGCTGTGATGTCCAAATCATGTTCTGATGGAATCAAACTCCCGCTTGGGTGATTGTGTGCCAAGATAATGGAGTTGGCATGGTGCTGCAACGCCAATGAAAACACCTTTTTAGGATCTACCAATGTTGCTGTAAGTCCTCCTTCACTAATCCGCTTGACGGTGATTACTGAGTTGTTTCTATTAAGCAATAAAATCCAAAATTCTTCATGCGTCAAATCCCCCAAATGTTTTACCAAGTACTCAAACGCATGATTGGAACAAGAAATAGATTTCTTTTTATCCAACTCTTCAAATCGCCTGCGACGTGCCAACTCAAAAACCGCGGTTAAGACGGCTGCTTTCCCGAAACCAATTCCTTTAATGGCCATCCAATCTTGCAAAGAGAATTGCGATAGCCTTGTTAATCTACCCAACCCTTGCTCTAGAATCACATTGGCCATATCCATGACAGGGACATCTTTAGAACCACTACCCAAAATCAATGCGATCAAATCTTTATTGGTTAAAGATTCTACCCCACTGCTCATCAATCTTTCACGCGGCAAATCATCCGTTACACTCCAAGTTTCTATGTTCGTTTTCATCTTGGTGCAAAATAAAAAAGCCCACCTCAAAGAGATGGGCTTTCCAGTCCTATAACTTATATGCAGGTTATGCAGATTATTTCAAACTATTCACATAAAGAGCCAAGCTGCTCTTTAAGTTTGAGGCTTTATTGTAGTGAATAACATTGTTCTTGGCCAATTTATCCAACATAGAAGCCACTTTTGGTAACAAAGCTGACGCTTCTGTCTTTGAAGTCAAAGCGCGCAACTTACGTAAAGCATTACGTGTAGTCTTGTGGTAGTAACGGTTACGAACACGCTTGGCGTCGTTAGAACGGATTCTCTTGATTGCTGATTTATGGTTTGCCATTTTCTTCTAAAATTGGAGGGCAAATATACTCGAAAGAAATAAAAATCCCAAAAAAATATTTTTTTTCTTACGGAACCAGTTGAAAACTGAATAATTCTTTGTTTTCGCCAAATGACTTGGATACACATGCAGCAAAAGGTCTGTGCGCGTCCTTTGACCTCCACTGTTGGGCCTTGAATTGCATACGGGCCAACTCGCACAAGGCCAACTTCTCCTGTGGCTGAACCTCAATACCCACCTGAATGAATTTGTTTCCTTCACTTTGACCCACCAAGATTATCCCACTTTGGGCATCTGTTTCAAACAGTGAATGTTGAATTTTCTTCAATGTATCCATCAACCTTCCCAAATTCTCCCATTGACCGGACTTGGCCATTCCACTCATGATATCGATGATGGGCTGCAAACTTTGGTGATCCAACTTTCCGCGATAAATCATATAAATTCCGTTATCCTCCATCCAGTGTTCCACCATTTTCGTAAACTGAATTTGAGGAGGAATAATCGGCTGCTGAGTGTAATGAATCGTTACTTGTTGGTGAAAACTAAACTTACCCGCGGTTTTCGGCTCCATCTCATAGTCCAATTTAGAACCTGACTTTCTCGAGATTTCAATCAGTCCTAATCCTGCACCGCCCTCATCACCAAAACTTTCATTCTGAATAATCTCTAGGTAGCGTTGCTTCTTCTCTTCAGGGCTAAGTGCATTCACTTTATCCAGTGCTTCCTTCAAAGGCTCCACGGAAGATGGATTAATTCCATTGATGGTATTAATGGTCAAAAAATCTGTTGACGAGAAAAAACCGAAAAAACCTTCTGCTTCACCACTCTCTTCTGGAATTCCATGACGTAAAATATTCTGAAAACACTCCACCATTAAAAACGAAGCCCGTTTCTTTAAGCTTGTATTATCTGATCTTGTTTGTTTAACGTGATTTCCCAAATCTAAGATAGCCTCGGAAAAATGACTCATCATGGTACCACGATAGCTGTAATACGACACTCCACCATCAAACATTTGATAAGCATAAAACAACATTTCTAAATGTTGTTCTCCTCTTGAGCAGCCACGTGGTGTATCCAAAGTCAATAATTCGTCCATGCGAACTTAACCACAATTGTACTTTTTGAAAACTTTTTAGGTGTTTTTTTTGACAAAAATCAGTTAGTGGTTGATTTAACTTTCTGTCTATTTCATACTCTCATAACTTTAACTTAATTCGCCATATGAAAAAAATCGTTCTCGTCTTCGCGTTGTTGGCCTTTATTGCCCCCTCTCAATCACAAGATCTTCTCTACAATGTCAGCAACATTCAAGAGCTTGAAATCTACTTTGGCTTTACCAATTGGGATTACCAGATGGATACAGCCAAAGCAGGATCTGAGGGATATATCATGGCTGATTCCGTCATCATCAACGGCATCACCTATGACAGTGTTGGTGTAAAGTACAAAGGAAACAGCTCCTACAATTCCAACAACAACAAAAACCCGCTGCATATCAAATTGGACTACGTGCACAAAAAAGCGCATTATGACCATTGCACAGACCTCAAGTTGGGTAACGGTTTTTCAGACCCCAGTTTCATCCGTGAATTTTTATCCTATTCGATACTGAAAAAATATATGGATTGTCCAAAGGCCAATTTTGCCAATGTATATATCAATGGTCAACTCAGGGGACTTTACAGCAGCGCACAATCCATTGATGAACGATTCAATGGCGATCATTACTTTTCAGCAGATGGTTCATTTTTCAAATGCAACCCTGTTGGTGGCGCAGGACCCGGTTCATCGGCTAGCCCCAACCTTTCCTATCTTGGAGCAAACGAAACTTCTTACTACAGCTCATATGAGTTGGAATCCAACACGGGTTGGAGCGACTTGGTTCATATGATTGACACCCTTAACAATTTCACAACGGTGTTTGAAAACAGCATGGATATTGACCGCGCTATTTGGATGCTCGCGTTTAACGTTGCCCTGGTAAATTTGGATTCGTATTCTGGACAATTCAAACAAAACTACTACCTCTACAAAGACCACAACAATCTTTTCTTGCCCACCATCTGGGATTTGAACATGAGCTTTGGCGGATTCCCCGGTGGACAGACCCCTGGAAGCAACCAGTCCACTACCAGTGTTATGTACAATAGCACCAGCACTGCTCACCCCCTCATTTCCAAACTGCTCGCCATCCCACGCTACAAACACATGTACATCGCCCACATGAAAACCATCATGGATGAGTGTATTGCCAATGGTTGGTATGTATCCGAGGCCCAAAGCATCATGAGTACAATTGATGCAGCTGTCAATGCTGACCCCTATAAATTCTATACTTACACGCAATTCACCAATAGCCTTTCCACTAACACTACTGGCGGTAGTGGGCCTGGAGGAAGCTCGGTACCAGGCATTCAATTGCTAATGGACGCGCGCAACACCTATCTTCAAGCTACCACTGAATTTCAACAATCAGCGCCTACATTGAGTAATCCGCTCATCTCTAACGCTATTGACTTTCAAAACAACTTTTCTATTTCTGTTGAATCCACCAATAACACCATGGTTTGGCTCGGATACCGTTTTGACAAGACGCAAAGATTTACCAAGATACAACTGCAAGATGATGGGCTTTCTGATGACGGTACAGCAGGAGATGGCAGATATGGTGCTTTAATCAATGCAAATGGAACACATGTGGAGTATTACTTCTTTGCCGATAACAACAATGCTGGCATCTTCCTCCCCGCCCGAGCTGAGCATGAATTCTTTAATAAAATTTTCAACACGCAAGCTTACGCCATCGGAGATATCAGCATCAATGAATTGTTGGCCAGCAACAGTATTCAATTGGATGAATACGCTGAAGATGACGATTGGATTGAACTATACAACAACTCCAACAACATCATTAATCTCCAAGGCCTTTTCTTAACCGATGATGGCGCTGTACTCAACAAATGGACTTTGCCATCTTTGCTCATTGCCCCTCATGGATTCTCCATGGTTTGGGCTGATGATGATGCGTGGCAATTGAGTGCACATACCAACTTTAAACTGAGTGCTGCAGGTGGCACATTAATGCTCACCGACGGCTCCAATATTTTGGACAACATCATTTACCCCATTCAGCAAAGCGATGTCAGTTATGGTCGCTTTCCGGATGGAACATCGGGTAGCCTGCAATTCATGTCCACTACTTTCAATGGAAACAACAGCGGTGTAGTTCAAGTTGAAGAAAATAATCTTTCCTTCTCCATTTATCCCAACCCTGCAAATGATATCCTGAACATCAGCACCAACAAAACCATCCGAGAAATCAAAATAATGAATGGCATGGGCCAAATGATGAATACAGCGATAATCAAAGGAAACAACACCATTGTAAATGTTAGCTTCTTGGGAGATGGCCTCTACCTCATTTCACTTGAAATGGAAGACGGAGAAATACTTCACCGTTCTTTCGTGAAGGGGTAAGTCGCCACTTGCTGTATTTTAGCCTCATGAAAAGAGGCGTAGCCATTTTGGGATCTACAGGATCCATTGGAACACAGGCATTAGAGGTCATTGCGGCCAATCCAGATAAATTCTCTGTGGAGGTATTGACTGCGCAGAAGAATGCTGATTTATTGATTCAGCAAGCGTTGCAATTCAGTCCCAATGCAGTTGTGATTGTGGATGAAAGCCAATACACCAAAGTGAAAGACGCCTTGTTTGATGCAGGCATCAAGGTATATGCCGGCGAAGAAAGTCTTTGTCAAATAGTACAATCAGAAAGCATCGATATTGTGCTCACTGCATTGGTCGGTTTTTCAGGACTTAAACCCACTGTGGCTGCCATTGAAGCAAAGAAACAGATTGCTTTGGCCAACAAAGAAACTTTGGTGGTAGCAGGAAAAATCATCACCCAATTGGCCAAAGAAAATGCAGTCAATCTTTATCCTGTAGATTCAGAGCACAGCGCCATCTTCCAATGTTTGGCGGGCGAGTGGCACAACCCGATTGAGAAAATCATACTAACTGCCAGTGGTGGTCCTTTCAGAGGTCGAACCACAGAAGACCTGAAGGACATTAAAAAAGAACAAGCACTCAAACATCCCAATTGGACCATGGGCGCTAAAATCACCATAGACTCCTCTACATTGATGAACAAAGGATTGGAGGTCATTGAAGCACAATGGTTGTTTGATTTACAGCCTCATCAAATTGACGTAATCGTTCATCCGCAGTCCATCATTCACAGCTTGGTTCAGTTTCAAGATGGTAGTCTTAAAGCACAACTTGGATTGCCTGATATGAAATTGCCCATTCAATATGCCTTGGGTTATCCGCAACGTTTGCCCGCAGATTTTCCAAGATTTCACTTTAGTCAGTTTCCCAACCTAACCTTTGAAGCGCCTGATAAGGAAACCTTTAGATGTTTGCAATTGGCCTATGACGCCATGTCTGCAGGAGGCTCATTGCCTTGTGTGATGAATGCCGCCAATGAGATTGCAGTTTCCTTGTTCTTGCAGGATAAAATTGGTTATTTGGAAATTGCCCAATTGGTGGAGTCTGTGATGAAACACCACACCTTGATTGACAATCCAACATTGAACGATTTGTTCCAAACCGACCATTGGTCAAGGGAAGCCGCAATGCAATTGGCCAACTAACGGACCAATTAATCGAATAAATCCAATTAGAGCGTGCTCAATTCAATGCTCACGCTTTCCACTTGACCCGGAATGGGTGGCGCCACTTTGGTCAATTTGATTCGAATACTATCCGCCTCGGTGAATCTGGCTTTTAGCGCATTCAGGATGCGGTATCCTACCGCTTCAATCAGCTTGGATCGAATGGCCATTTCACGTCGCACAATGTTCGTCACCTCAACATAGTCAATGGTCATGGTTAAATCATCATACAACGCCGCTTCTTTCACGCTCACGTGAAACACTGCATCAATCAAATATTTCCCGCCTATCACAGCTTCTTCTTCCAAGCAACCATGGTTGGCATGAACTTCAATGTTGTTAACGTAAATTACTCCCATTGTCTTTTAATACCATTTTTACATTAACCCAACTTGGCAATTCCATTGGCAACGCGGCGCATTACCTCTTCTTTTCCAATGACCGATGCCACTTGTGCCGCAGCAGGACCCGTTAAGGTACCGGTCAACAACAATCGGAACAACGGCATTACGGCGCCCATGCCCAAACTTTCCTCTTGTAAAAATTGCTTGAAACGGTTTTCAATATTCTCCAAAGAAAAATCTTCGATGGTATTCATCACATCCGCCCATTTTTGAATAATAGCGGCCGACTCCCCCGCCTTCCACTTCTTAGCCACGGCTTCTTCATCATATTGCTCAGGGCCTTGGAACAAATAAGTTCCTTCCAACATATCTTCCACAAACACCGCACGCTCCATCATCATTCCTACTACCTTCTCTGTGTATTCCAAACTCACTTCAATGCCTTTCTCCTTCAACATGGGTTGAAGCATGATAGCCAAATCGTGGTGAGGTGTGGCCCTCAAATATTGTTGATTGAACCACTTGGTTTTATCTGGGTCGAACTTTGAACCACTCTTGCCAATGCGCTCGATCGTAAACGCATCAATCATTTCTTGTTCGGTAAAGATCTCTTGGTTGTTACCAGGAGCCCATCCCAACAAAAGCAACATGTTGATGAAGGCTTTGGGGAAATAACCACGCTCGCGGTAGCCGCTGGAGATGGCACCTGTTTCTGGATCTTTCCACTCCAAAGGAAATACGGGGAATCCCAAACGATCGCCGTCACGCTTGCTCAATTTACCGTTGCCATCAGGCTTTAGAATCAGAGGCAGATGCGCAAACAACGGTGCTTCCCACTCAAAGGCTTTGTACAACATCACATGCAATGGCGCACTGGGCAACCACTCTTCGCCGCGAATGACGTGAGAGATATTCATGGTCATGTCGTCCACGACATTGGCCAAGTGGTAGGTGGGCATGCCATCTGATTTGAACAACACTTTGTCATCCAGCTCGTTGGTAGAAAATACAACCCATCCACGAATCAAATCTTGGAATCTCACCTCCTCATTGCGGGGCATCTTAAAACGAATAACATAAGGATCACCCTCAGCCAAGCGCTTCTCCACCTCATCCGCAGGCAAGGTAAGGGAGTTCTTCATGGTCATGCGGGAGATGGAGTTGTATTGCCAATTGGGCATCTTGGCCAATTCTGCTTGCTTGCGGATATTGTCCAAATCCTCTGTAGTATCAAAAGCGTAATAGGCCCAACCAGCCGCAATCAACTTCTCAGCGTAAGGTTTGTACATGGGTTTGCGCTCACTTTGACGATACGGAGCGAAATCGCCGCCGTAACCCACACCTTCGTTGGGTTCAATGCCGCACCATTTAAGGGCCTCGATGATGTATTGTTCAGCACCGGGGACAAAACGACCTTGGTCGGTATCTTCGATGCGGAGCAAGAAATCACCGCCGTGTTTTTTGGCAAACAAATAATTGTATAGGGCGGTTCTCACGCCACCCATGTGCAGCGGCCCTGTTGGGCTGGGTGCAAATCTAACTCTAACCTTTCGCATAAATAGTGGTGCAAATTTAAGACAAAAGGGAGTAGAACAGTGGCATTGAATCAAGCCATTCTGCGCACCTTTAGTTTGCAATTCAATAAATTAGTAACTGAATAATCACTTCCACAAGAAACAAGGGGAATCATTTTGCGTCGAAGGTATAAGGACCTATTAATAAGGA
>JBEISW010000251.1:0-3443 GCA_040375215.1 Crocinitomicaceae bacterium
ATCACCAGTGCTGAAATGACATTGTCACTGCGTTGGGCCTATAAGGAAAAATATGTCTATGGCGAATTTGAACGTTTCAGTATCGGCAGCAACTGGCCCATTGTTGAATTCGCCTACACAAGAAGTATCTCAGGACTTTTTGGCGCAGAATACAACTATGAGCGAGCGCAAGTTACCTTAAAAGACAAATGGAAATTTGGCCCATTTGGTTACATGGACATTTCTTCACAAGCGGGTAAGATATACGGGCAATTGCCTTTTCCCTTGTTGATGATGCATCAGGGTAATGAGACTTTCTTTTATGACGAGTCTTCTTACAACACGATGAATTACTTTGAATTTGTATCTGACCGTTGGGTAAACCTTTGGGCTACCTACCACGCGGAAGGTTTGTTCTTAAATAAAATTCCACTATTGCGAAGATTAAAATGGAGAGAGGTAGCCAGTATGAAAGCGGTAGTAGGCGGATATGATATCAGAAATGATGCTTTTATACAGCGGGATTGGAACAGTGATGGCAAGACAGATGTTTACACCTTGACAAAACCATTTTTTGAGACGGCATTAGGTGTTGAGAATATCTTCAAGGTATTGCGTGTTGACATGGTTTACCGATTGTCTTATTTGAATCACGCAGATATTTTCAAAGTAGGACTGCGGGCTAAAGTTCAATTCACCTTCTAACCTTATCTTAGCGCTGTGAAATTATCCGCAAACAATATCGTCAAGCAATATGGCAATCGCATTGTAGTAAATGGCGTTTCTTTTGAAGTGAATCAAGGAGAAATTGTAGGATTGTTGGGACCCAATGGAGCAGGAAAAACTACTAGCTTTTACATGGTAGTTGGATTGGTTACACCTGATTCAGGGGAAATCTTGTTGGAACAGCAAAACATCACCAAGGAACCCATGTTCCGCAGAGCGCAATTGGGCGTAGGATACCTTCCTCAAGAGGCATCTGTATTCAGAACACTCAGTGTTGAGGACAATATCAAAGCCGTTTTAGAACTCACACCTTTGACCAAAGCTGAACAATCAGCGCGATTGGAGTCGTTGTTGGAAGAGTTTGGGCTAACTGCCAGAAGGAAATACATCGGTAGTCATCTTTCTGGAGGAGAAAGACGCAGGACAGAGATTGCGCGCGCATTGGCCACCAATCCAAAATTCATTCTTTTAGATGAACCCTTTGCTGGTGTCGATCCCATTGCAGTGGAGGACATTCAGCGCATTGTGGAGCAACTCAAAACCAAAAACATTGGCATCCTAATTACAGATCATAATGTGCAGGAAACCTTGTCCATTACAGATCGAGCCTATCTCCTGTATGATGGAAAAATTTTAAAATCAGGTACTGCTGAAGAATTGGCCACTGATGAAATTGTCAGAAAAGTTTATTTGGGACAAAACTTTGAGTTGAGAAGGAAGGTGTAATTTTTACCTTTTGGTATTCATTACAAAAATCGTATCCTCCACTCCTTGGGATAATGATTGGAAACCCTACCCCTCACCATTTTAACCCAAGCCAAATCAAAACCACTCCATTGTACTATATGCCAACCGCTCAATGAGCTATCCTCGATTCTCAGATCCTCACCGCGCAAAATACGAAGTGCTTCATCGTTCTCTATGGTTAAACGGGGTATTTCCACATTTGCATTACCTCCCAATATCAATCCTTGATGCGGCGTGAAAACTTGCTTATTTAGCACCCCTACTTGAACACCAATTTGAACCATCTTGGCCACAGGTAAGATATCTTCTGGCTGAATATGCGTATAAAAAACCTCTCCCTTTCCATTTTGCCAATAACGTTGAATATTGTCATCTTTAACAAAAGGAATCAACGACGACCAATCGCGTTTATTCAGGGGCTGCCAAAACGGCTCATTGGCCAACTTAACTCTTCCTGCACTTGCATGCATTGGTTTCTGCAATACGCAACAAAAAAAACCCTCACCCATTGATTGGTGTGGTAAAAATCGCCAAGCCGAAACACCTTCGATTTGAATATGATTGGCTTCCTTGGGCATCAGCAGCGGCTCATATCCTTGCATTCCCAAATCATCAATACACATCGAAACAATGTCTTGATTTTCCGATTCAGAGAACGTACAGGTAGAATAAATCAAAACACCCCCCGGGGCCAATAAGCGATAAGCTTCTTGAACCAAGGTTTTCTGTATACCCGCACATTTAATCACCTGTTCTGGTGTCCATTCAGAACGAGCATTGGGATCTTTTCTGAACAATCCCTCACCGCTGCATGGCGCATCCAACAGGATTAAATCCCAGCGTTCATCTCCTTTTATCTGTGTCACATCTGATTGCAAGACAACTGCATTGGTCACTCCCCATTTCATCAGATTCTCCTGTAAGACTTGATTTCTCTTGGGGTGAATCTCATTGGCATACAGTACACTATTCTTGTCTAAATTTTCATGCAACAGAATGGTCTTTCCGCCAGGAGCAGCACACAAGTCAAGGACCATTTTGATATTCTGTTGCTCGGCAATTTGACGAACCACTGAACCTATCACCATGGAACTACTTTCCTGCGGATAATATTGCCCCAAGTGAAATAGGGGATCCGTGGTAAATTGTGGTCGAGACTTGAGAAAAAAACCGTTGTCATAATGAACAACAGGAAGTGACCTCAATTGCTCCAACGCATTCCCCTTGGCATGCACAGAAACATGAGGTGTGCGATCAATGGCCTCAATAAAAGCATCTGCATCCTCCGGAAACTGTTCTTGAATGCGCTGAATAAAAAGTGGATGTAATGCAGTCATTAAATACTATTATTTTTCTTTCCTTGGCCCTTGCCGTTTATTTCGTCCCAATATTGAATCTCTGTTGGATCGATTCTCCAATCGCTCCTGCTTTCTCTCATTTTGCTGCCCATCTCTTTCCGTCCTTTTTTGCCCCCTCTTTTGAGAAATGCTTTCTTTCTTGACGTCCAGCCACTTCTTTATAGACCTATCTCGTTGAGGTGACGAATCATCAAACAAAGCTTTCCATTCCTTGTCATTTTCAACTGCAAATTGCAGGTTACTCATAGGTCCCTTCATGGATATGAAAAACTTTTTACCATCTTCAGTGGGTGCTTGATTGGGATCTCGCAAAAGCAAATCACGCACATGGAAACCCATCAAATAGTCCATTTGATTATCAAATGTGTGACTGGCTTTAAATACCATATTCAACGCGGATGTTTTGATTTCCATCCAGGGAATCTCTATGGTCTGTTGGGATAATGAAACAGTATTGCGCAATACTTCAAACTTGACCCATGAAAGTTTCTTGGCCAACAAATCCTCATCTACCAGAGGTGCAATCCATTTATTCTTCTTCAAATAGCCAGCTACATCTTCCAATACCGACCAATGAATGATCTCACCATTACTAACATCCATGGCAATTATTCCGTTAACAGAAGATTGATC
>JBEISW010000117.1:0-6810 GCA_040375215.1 Crocinitomicaceae bacterium
AAGAACTAGAAATCCCCCTCATGTATCAAAGTGAAGAGACGGATTATTTGTCTGCGACAGATGAGTTTTTTGATACGGTATTGGCCAATAAACCGGTAATGGTCTGAGCAATTCGATGAGAGGATTATTTGCTATTGTTATTTTTTGCTGTTCGTTTTTTTTAATGTCCTCTGAAAAGCCAGGCATAACACCGGGTGGTAATTTGCTACCTGAATCTGATGCGTTATCCGCTTTTCAAACAGATACTTTTTCCATTCAAGTTCAAACCATGTTGGAGGATTCTGTGAAAACAGATGAGCTGTCTTTGTCTGTGTTGGGCAGATTGGAAGATGCAGAATTGGGTTCTACGGAGTGCCAGATTTTTACGCAGTTTAAACTTTCCGCTTTAGACCCTGGTTTTCC
This sequence comes from Crocinitomicaceae bacterium, assembly GCA_040375215.1. Lineage (GTDB taxonomy): Bacteria > Bacteroidota > Bacteroidia > Flavobacteriales_D > Sanyastnellaceae > CAMCTV01. The sequence goes on from JBEISW010000117.1 coordinate 403, forward strand.
TACCGCCATGGAAATTGATTCTGTTGTTTTGGCGTTGGCATACAACACAACATTTTATGGTCAACCCAATCGTCAGCAACTGGCCGTTCACCCTTTGACAGCGGATTTGTTTCTGGATAGCAGTTATTACGCCAATAGCTTTGTTTCTTATTCTGCAGAGAACTGGGTTCAGCCCGGTTTTGATTATTTGGACATTGATCCCAATCAAGATGCAGTAGTTGATGGCGATACGACATTTCCCCAGTTGCGCATTCGTCTTAAGAATGAAGTTGGGACTTACTTAACACAACCTACGGATATCTCAGTTTTGTCCTCACAAGATAATTTTCAAAATTACTTCAAGGGAATTTGCATCACAGCCAAGGCGCGAATGGATGCTATAATGCGTTATGATTTGGTAGACCCAGGAACCAAACTAACGGTGTATTACCGAGATCTTTCAGGGGCAACGCCGGATACACTGTTGTATGATTTTGTGATTGGTTCTGATTGCGCTAGGTTTAACCGCTTTAAACAGAATTATTCTGGTACCATGTTGCAGCAAATTGCGCAACAACCATTGGACGGGGCGCAACAATATTATATTCAATCTGGCGGCGGACTGAAGGCAAAATTAGAATTTCCAACCATTCAAAATTTGGCCGATGAAAACAAAGTTATCGCACAAGCAGAACTTCAAATTCCGGTGGATTTGGATAGCCGATACACTCCTTTTGATCAATTGTTTTTGCGATACATCAATGAGGATGGACAAATGAAAATATTACCAGATGAATCTGCGCAAAGCATAGGAGGGTTTTTAAATACAACAACCCAAAAGTACAGTTTTGTGATTACTCGGTATATTCAAAGTGTGTTAACAGGCGAAATCAGCAGCCAAGGTTTGTATATTTTGGGAGGGACAACGGGTGTAAGTGCAAAAAGAATAATTGCACACGGCCCTGAATACAACCCCTCGCTTCCTTCGGAAAATACAAGACTTATTGTTACCTTCGCTCAATAAGATTTAGAACTATGTGTGGAATTGTTGGCTACTTAGGAGATAGACAAGCCTATGATATATTAATCAAGGGGCTTAAGCGATTGGAATACCGCGGATATGATAGCGCGGGTGTTGCCATGATTGATGAGGGAGATTTTAGATTGTTCAAGTGCAAGGGAAAGGTTTCTGACCTCGAGGACAGCATAGGGAGTAAGATTAAAACAGGCAATGTTGGTATTGGCCATACGCGCTGGGCAACGCACGGCCCCCCCAATGATGTGAATGCCCATCCTCACCTTTCCAATGATGGGTCGTTGGTTTTGATTCACAATGGTATTATTGAGAATTACGCTTCGTTGAAAGCAGAGTTAATTAACCGTGGACATACATTTAAAAGCGATACCGATACTGAGGTTTTGGTTCACTTTATTGAGGATATTCGCGATAAAACAGGCGCTACATTGTTTGATGCGGTGCGCATCGCTTTATCAGAAGTAATAGGTGCTTATGCCATCGTTATTTTGGACAAGAGCAATCCCAATCAAATGATTGCGGCAAGAAAATCTAGCCCATTGGTGATTGGTGTAGGCAAGGACAATGAGTTTTTCATTGCCAGTGACGCTACGCCCATTATTGAATATACCCGCAACGTGGTTTATTTGGAAGATGAGGAGATTGCTCGATTGGACAGAACGGACGGTTTGAAAATTGTAACCATATCCAATCAGCACAAAGATCCTTATGTCCAGGAATTGGAAATGAAGTTGGAAGCCATCGAGAAGGGTGGTTATGATTCATTCATGTTGAAGGAAATTCATGAACAACCTCGTTCAATCAATGATTCTATCAGAGGAAGAATGAGTTTGGCTACAGGGGCTGTTAGAATGAGTGGTGTGGATGAACACGAAGACCGTTGGAACAAGGCAACACGTATTTTGATTGTTGCTTGCGGAACCAGCTGGCATGCAGGTTTGGTCGCAGAATATCTTTTTGAAGAGTTTGCGCGCATTCCCGTCGAGGTGGAATATGCATCAGAATTTAGGTACCGCAATCCCGTGATTTACCCAACCGATGTGGTGATTGCCATATCACAAAGTGGTGAAACAGCAGATACCCTGGCGGCTATTGAAATGGCCAAAGAAAAGGGAGCATTCATTTTTGGTGTTTGCAATGTTGTGGGATCCAGTATCGCCCGCGCTACACACAGTGGAGCTTATACACATGCAGGTCCTGAAATTGGAGTTGCCTCTACCAAAGCCTTTACGGCTCAAGTTTCTGTATTGTATTTGTTGGCGCTTTCTGTTGCCATGCACAGAGGTGTGATGAAACAAGAGCGCTTGAATCGTTTGATGGCTGAGTTGAATTCTGTGCCAGAAAAGATTGCAGAGGTATTAAAAACCAATGAGGACGTTAAGAAGATTGCGGCCATTTACAAAGATTCAACCAATGCCTTGTACTTGGGCAGAGGATACTCTTTCCCGGTTGCATTAGAAGGTGCATTGAAGTTAAAGGAAATCTCTTACATCCATGCTGAAGGTTATCCTGCTGCTGAGATGAAACACGGACCTATCGCTTTGATTGATGAGAATATGCCGGTGTTTGTTATTGCCACGCAAGGAGCGAGTTATGAGAAAGTGGTGAGCAATATTCAAGAGGTAAAGGCTAGAAAAGGGAATATCATCGCCATTGTCACTGAAGGGGATAAAGTGGTGAAGGATTTGGCGGATCACGTGATAGAGATTCCAAAATCAGATGATAGCCTGGTTCCTTTGATATCTGTTATTCCATTGCAATTGTTGTCTTATCATGTTGCTGTGATGAGAGGTTGTAATGTAGATCAACCAAGGAATCTAGCCAAGTCTGTAACGGTGGAATAAATGGAATTGAATAAATTGAAAAGGCGACATTCATGTCGCCTTTTTTTATGGAATATTCAGATATGCTTTTATTTCCTTTTCATTCAATCGACCTTGGTTGAGCTTCAATGTTTTCTGGAAATAAGTTCTGGATTGTTCAATTAGCCCTTCTTCAAAAAGACAACGACCAATGAGATAAAGGGCATTGATGTCATTGGGATACTGTAGGAGAATATCCTCGCAAATGAAAATGCAGATTTCAGGATTTTTTTCTTGATAATTCTCAATGGCTTTTTCAATGGCCTTCAAATAAGGAACCCGTTCAGCAATGAAGTATCCTCTCACGCCTTCATTGGCGGGCAATCCAGGAAGGTTAATTTCTTCCTTTACAGCCCGTTCTTTGTATGGGTAAACACGGTAACCTAGAATTTCAATACATGGATTATTCGGTTTGATGTAGCCCTCTCCAGGTGCCCCCCCATGCTGAGATAAATGATTGAATGGACGCACGATATCACGCCCTTTGATAACCACAGGGCCAGGACCATTTTCAGAAACGGATTCCGCTTTGGCTGGTAACTCTGTCTTTTGTTGTTGATCGGGTGATAAAGTTGATGGTTTTGTTTGTTCATGGTTGATTTGGACAGTATCGATTTTTTCTTTGATCGTTTCTTTTTGTGTCGATACTTGCTGAATTGTGTTTGATTTTAAAGACAACTCTTCTGGTTGATGAATGAGTAACAATGCCAGCAACGCTCCAAATCCTAAACCCAATCCCCAACCTAAGAAATGAAACTTATAGGTGCCTTTTTTTGGACTAGGCTTTTCTAAGATTGAAGGAGTTTTGAGTCCTTGGCAATGAGGATCCAGAGCCAAACCCTCCAGTGCTTCTTGTCCAAAAGGATTTTCCTTAAGCCATTGCTTAATCTCAGCTTCTCTTTTTGTCTCAGCCAATTGCCCTGAGGAAAATAGAAAAAGCTCGTGTGATGAGGGAGGATTAACGTTCATTGTTTTCTATTTTTTCAAGTGCAAGGCGTAAATTTCTTTTGCCGTTTTGAACATGAGATTTGATTTCATTGAAACTATACCCAAATTCTTGGGTGATTTGCTCATAAGAAAGTTGTCTTAAAAACAGGGATTCGATGCAATGTTTCTGCGGTGCCTTTAGCGTCAATAAAAGCTCTTCGAGTTGATTGAGCCTGTTTTCTATTTCATGAACGGATGTGTATTGTAACCTTGAAGTCTGTAGCTGTTTGTATTGGGCTTTGTTGGCACGTATTTTCATCAGACAGTGAAATTTGGTTACTGTGTGCAGCCAGGCAGCGCCATTTTGGATAGGTTCTTGGGGGATGTGCAGCAACAGTTTTTCAAAAATATCGGAGACGCAATCGTTGGCATCTTCTGTATTTCCAAGGTATTTCAGCGCAACGCCATAGACAAGATGCCCCCAGTGCTTAAAGATTTCTCCCAAAGCATTAGGGGTAGGGTTTTGTTGGTACAACAAAATCCAATCCTCTTGTCGGTGGTTGTTCATTCTAAAAGGGCTTTTTGTTTTTGATAGAACTCTTGCAAGTAACTTTTGGTATTGATAACAACAACGCCTCCAGTGCAATCACCATAACTGGCCGGCACTCCTCCTGTATAAACAGAGATGGAGGCAATTCCACTTGAAGGTATGTTGGGGACATTTTCTCTCACCTTTACACCATCGATGAAGTATAAAACACTTCCTGCTCGGCTGCCACGAAAATACAACTCTTCTCCGCGTCCTCCGGTTTTAACATCAGATAGCATGCCCGCGACAATATTTTTGATGTTTCCGCCATGTGCACTGGGAAGGTGTTTCATTTCCTTGGCGGTCAATGTGTGTAAGGTCCCTCCAGAGATGTCAATTAGTGGAATGGCTTGCTCTTCAATCACCAGAGCCTTTCCCATGTAACTTGAATCGCTCATGGTAACGTTGACCACGGTGATTTTATCAGGATTGACAATGACACTGGTTTTGAGTATACTGGTCTTACCATTCATTTGGAAGCGAACATTGTAGGTGCCTTGCTCAATCCCACTGATGCGGAATTTACCATCAAGGTCCGTAGCACCGCCATAGGGGATGTGTCCTGCGCTATTTTCTATGGTGACCACCACACCGGGAAGTCCGTCCTTTTGATTGGCATCTTTGACATTACCATATATTTCACCTTGTGTTTGGGCTTGGAGTGTGGCACATAGCCACAACAATAAGCATAGGGTAGTAATAGTTTTCATCATCTTTTTTCTTGTATGATGCTATGCACATTGGAATTTCATATGAAGATGAAAAATAATTTCAAGCCGCTGATGTATCCACCTATCTTTGTGTGCAAATTTTACACTCCACTATGAGTGATGCCATCAAGCACGAGTGCGGTATCGCACTCTTACGATTGAAGAAACCTCTTCAATTTTACACCGAGAAATACGGAACAGCATTTTACGGCCTCAACAAAATGTATTTGTTGATGCAAAAGCAGCACCACCGGGGTCAAGACGGCGCGGGTTTGGCCAATATCAAGATTGATATTGATCCTGGTAAGAAGTACATCAGTCGCATTCGAAGCAATGATGCGCAGCCCATTAGGGATGTGTTTTCAAAGGTTATGGCGCGCTTTTCAGATTTGGAGAAAAGCAATCCTGAATTGATCAAGGACAGTGCGTATTTGAAGGAGAATTTTGCGTTCACTGGAGAAGTTTTTTTGGGCCATTTGCGTTACGGAACGTTTGGAGGAAATAGTATTGAAAATTGCCATCCCTTTTTGCGTCAGAACAACTGGATGACAAGGAACTTGGTGCTGGCAGGGAACTTCAACCTAACCAATGTAGATGAATTGTTTTCATTGTTGGTGGAGTTAGGACAGCACCCCAAAGAGAAGGCAGATACCGTGACGGCGATGGAGAAGATTGGACACTTCTTGGATGAGGAAAATCAAATTTTATTTGAACGTTTTAAATCTCAGGGGTATTCCAATGTTCAAATTTCAGACTTGATTGCCAAGCATTTGGATGTGCAGCGTGTATTGTCTCGCGCTTCAAGAGAGTGGGACGGTGGATATGCAATGGCTGGTATGTTTGGACATGGAGATGCTTTTGTTGTGCGTGACCCCAATGGTATCCGACCAGCATTCTTTTATGAGGATGATGAAATAGTAGTGGTAGCCAGTGAAAAGACGCCTATTCAAAGCGCATTTTATGTGGATGCGGATGATATTAGTGAAATCCCTGCAGGTTATGGTTTAATCATCAAGAAAGATGGACAAACATCTTTGAAAGAAATTAGAGAACCCAGGGGGTTGACACCTTGTTCATTTGAGCGTATTTATTTTTCCAAAGGAAATGATAAGGACATTTACAAAGAGCGTCAGCAATTGGGAAGAAACGTCGTTCCAGCCATTTTAGAGGCCGTTGAGCATGACATGGACAACACTGTCTTCACCTTTATTCCAAACACCGCTGAAACCGCCTTTTATGGGATGATCAAAGAGTTGGAAGATGAGGACAACAGAAAGAAAATAGAGAAGTTGATTCAAGCGGGAA
>JBEISW010000187.1:0-4635 GCA_040375215.1 Crocinitomicaceae bacterium
AATTGTACCAACACGTATGGGTTGTATAAGGCACGATGATGTTCCCCTTGTCCCACATAAACAGTATTGCTTTTTGTATCCGTGTGCAAAATAAACAGGGGTTGCGCAAAACCTCCAATGTTGAGCCCTTTGCGCTGACCTACGGTATAGTAATGTGCCCCTTGATGTTTCCCTATCCATTTGCCCTTGAAGGAACCCCAATTTCGAGCCATCACTTTTTCAATCATTAAATCCCAATTGCCGCAAAGAGTTCCTTCTTGATCATGCACAATGTCAAACTCTTTTTCTTCAAGTAAAATAACATTGCCCTCCCTGGGCTTCAACTGTTGCTGCAAAAAATCAGGTAATCTAACTTTGCCAACAAAACAAAGGCCTTGAGAATCTTTTTTTGCAGCCGTGGGTAATCCAATTTCGGCTGCAATGGCTCTCACCGCTGACTTTTCCAAATGACCAATTGGAAAAAGTGCCTTGGATAATTGTTCTTGCGAAATTTGTGATAAAAAATAACTTTGGTCTTTATTCACGTCCAAACCATTCAACAATTCAAATTGTTGGGTAACATCATTCCATTGTTTTCTACACTAGTGACCCGTAGCGACAAAATCAGCGCCCAGCTGTTCAGCAGCTTTCAGAAAAACATCAAATTTAATTTCACGATTGCAGAGTATGTCGGGATTGGGTGTCCTACCGGCAGCGTATTCCTCAAACATGTAATCCACAATACGCTCCTTGTATGCCTTGCTCAAATCCAATACTTGAAAAGGAATACCCAAATGCTGCGCCACCAACATGGCATCATTGCTATCGTCTATCCAAGGACATTCGTTATTGATAACTACCGACTCATCATGCCAATTGCGCATAAAAATCCCTACTACATCATAATCCTGCTGCAACAACAAATGCGCTGCAACACTAGAATCAACACCACCAGACAAACCAACAACGACACGTTTTTTTGACATTGGACAAAAATAACAGATAAATTTCATTCCCATAAGGCAACCATCAATAAGATTATCGTCACTACCTTAGTGAAGTGCCAGATACACGTATCATTTTGGATTTAGTCTCGGGAAGTATCCGAGGAGAACATCGTTCACAAGAACTGATATACAAAATGTTTGCGGGAAAAATGAAGGTGGTTTGCATACGTTATTTGAAATCAAGAGAAGACGCTGAAGATGTTTTACAAGAAGGATTTATTAAAATTTTCAACCTCCTTCCTCAGTACTCAGGTAGCGGCTCTTTCGAAGGTTGGATGAGACGCATTTTTGTGAACCTGTGCATCGATGTCATCAGAAAAAACAAAAAAATCTCTTTTGTGTCTGGCGATAAAATGGAGATTGCCGATGAAGAATCTGCATCAATACCGGAAGATTCTGCAATGCCCGATTTCACACCAGAAGATGTCCTTGTGGCGATGGGAACCCTAACACCTGTGTATAGAATGGTATTTAACCTAATTGCATTTGAAGATTATTCACACCAAGAAGTTTCTGAGAAATTGGGAATCTCCGTTGGAACGAGTAAAAGCAATTATTTCAAAGCCAAAAAAAATATTCAACGCATCTTGATCAATCAGAACACAAAGGAAAATGAGCGAAAAGCAATTTGAAGAGCAATTAAAAAAGAAGTTTGAGGATTACGAAATCCCTGTAACACCTAATGTTTGGCAGAATGTAGCCAAAGGTGTTGGTGGCAAGTCTGCATTGATAGCAGCCTCCTACAAGTGGCTGATTGCCGGTATGATCGTAGGCGGTGGTGCCATTGGCGCTTATCTCACCTTGGCACGATCCAGCAATTCCGCTGTACTTACCGCTGCACAAAATCAAGAAAATAAAACTTCTTTGGATTTTCAGGACAGTCCAAAGAATGGTGAATCTAATTCTTCAGTACAATTAAATAGCGTTGGTGATTCAGAGGGGCAAACCATATCTAATCTTGCAAATTCTTCTGTTGAAGTAAGAGTTCATAATAAGGGCAATGCAGGATTGCAAGGCAACAATGTGGAAAAGATGGTCTCATCCAAGGAGAGCCCAATTGAATCCAGCACTTTTTCCACGGCTAAGACGCATTGTGTTGGTGCTGAGGTATCTTTCAACTCACCATCTACACCTGATGACGTTAGCTTTTTGTGGAATTTCGGGGATGGTAGCTTTAGCAATGAATCCAATCCAAAACACAAGTATTTGAATCCTGGTACATACATCGTTTCACTATCCGTTTCTGGTCACAAAAGTGCCCAAATCAACACGATGAACATGAGTGAAACGATTACCATTCTAACCACACCAAAAGCGGATTTTGATTGGACATTTGACAACGTAGAATCCGGAAAACCTGTTGTATCTATTGACAACAACAGTGAAGCTGCTATTGGATTTGAGTGGAATTTCCATGATGGTAAAAAAAGCCATGATTTCAAACCCAACAAAGTCATCAATGCCAGCGGTAAATTCCCGATCTCAATAACTGCTATACATGAAAATGGGTGCAAGGATACCAAAATAAAATATGTGAGCATCAATGACAACAGTCAATTGCAGGCTCCTGCTCAAACATTGGCTGGTGAAGGATTTATGCCCGAGTCTTTAAAGGATTTGAAAGGAAGTTTTGTGATGGGTATTTACGACAATGGCAAGAAGATTTTTGAAACCAAAACCATCAAGCGTCCATGGACTGGAATTGATGCCAATGGACGATACCATGAAGTGAACAAACAATATACATGGATCATCATCACCAAAGAAAACAACAATGGCGCTTCAAATTATTACTCTGGAAAAGTATTGCTGAAACCTTAACCAAACCCTATATATCAATCTAGTAAGAAAAGTGGAGCTTCGGCTCCCTTTTTTTTAATATTCGTGCAACTTTTAATGTATTATATTTGTCTATCAAGATATAACGTGTATCCAATACTGTTAAGTGAAAATGAGAAATATTTTATTGATTTTTTTGGTTGTATTGACATACAACATTTCTTGGAGCCAATCTCAGGTTGTTTTTGACGCTGGCTCTAACAACCAAACATACACTGTTTGTGACCCTGCTGTCGGGGAAACCACTGGTATCGTAGCATCCGGTGGGACTTCAAATCCTACTTACAGTAATGGTGAAAATGTCACAGTAACTTTTTGCCCTTTCGTAGCTGGTGATGCGGTTACAGCAACATTCACGATATTTAACCTATCAACTATGGATACACAACCTGGAAATGGAAATAACTCTGATCAAATGTTTGTATTTGATGGACCCAATACTGGTTCACCGACATTGGGGAATTACGGAGGAACTTCTATTCAGGGGACTAACATATCGGCTACGATAACCAACACCAGTGGATGCTTGACATTCCAGTTTGTTTCCAATGATCAAGGAACCGGAACTTTCTCTGGAGCCGTTGCTTGCTCCACACCATGTGATCCCCCATTGGCAGCAGGAATCCTTCTCAATGGGGAAAACGGCGCAACTGATTTTATCAAAGTTTGTATCGGTGAAGAAGTTCAATTTCAAGAAACTGATTCAGATGCCGCAATGGGTTATAATCTGATTGGGTACAACTGGGACTTCATGGACGGCACTAGTATAGCGGGAGCAGACAACGGAATTGTTTCTCACACATGGACGCAAGAAGGTCAATATTTCGTGCAATTGTTTGTTCAGGATGATAACACGGATAATTTATGCACCAATACAAATTTCATTTCTTTAGAAGTTTTGGTTGCCCCTCACCCTGAATTCGTCAACTTTCAAGAGGACGTGGAAATATGCGTTGGTGAAGAGGTTAGTTTCACCGCTCAACCGGACATTTATGAAGTAACTTGGACAGGATTTAATGGTTCTACGGAAATTGAAGAAGGTTGCTTTGCAGATGATCAATTGGGTGTCGCTCAGGATGTAGAAATCTATCAAACTGGTTTTGTAGCAGGTACGGTAATCGAGGATGTTAGTGATATCGTTGATGTTTGTTTTGAAATGGAGCACAGTTTCATCGGTGATATTGTGGTCATCCTAACATGCCCTAACGGCCAGAGTATGATTTTTCATCAACAAGGTGGTGGTGGCGTCAATTTGGGTGAACCAAACCCTGCAACCAACATGGACGAGTTTCCTTGTAATGACCCTGCTGTAATTGGTATTCCTTACGAATACTGTTTTTCACCTTCCGCTACCCAAACATGGGTAGAAGCTTCAACTGCCGCTGGTGGAGCATCATTACCGGCCGGAGCTTACGAACCAATTGATCCATTTACAAATTTGGTGGGTTGTCCAGCCAATGGAATATGGACACTAACTATTGTAGACAATTGGGCCGTTGATGATGGCCAAGTTTTCTCATTCGCTTTGAATTTGAATCCTGACTTTTATCCCCCTGTTACTGTATTTACTCCTGACATTGGAATTGATGCTAGCCAAAGTTTTTGGAACCAAGGATCACTTCCAAGCTACGCAACTATTAACGACAATAATGCAGATGAAATCATGATTGTACCAACAACCGCTGGCTCTGATGTTTTCACTTATACGGTTGTTGATGATTTTGGATGCACCAACAGCACTTCGTTCACTGTAACAACCTTTGAAGCCTTGCAGGTAACCGCCGGTCCTGATTTGCAATATGCTTGCGGC
>JBEISW010000155.1:0-5622 GCA_040375215.1 Crocinitomicaceae bacterium
AAAAGTGGATGGTGAAATAAATCCTGAATAATTTCTTAAAAAAAAAGGGCCGGAGCAAATTTGCTTTCCGGCCCTTTTCTTGTTTTCGGCTTACAACGCCTTAATTCATTTTGTTTTTTAAGTCAAATCGATCTAGGTTCATTACCTTGTTCCATGCTGCAGCAAAGTCTTTTACAAACTTCTCTTTGGCATCGCTGCTGGCGTATACTTCAGCCAAAGCGCGCAACTCAGAATGGGAACCAAAAATTAAGTCTGCACGTGTTGCGGTCCATTTCACTTTTCCTGAAGTGCGGTCTTTTCCTTCAAAGTTTTCTTTGTGCTCATCTGTTGGTTTCCATGTTGTGTTCATGTCCAAAAGATTGATGAAGAAATCATTGGATAATGTTTCTTTTTTGGTTGTTAATACTCCGGAATTGCTGCCGTCGAAGTTGGCGCCTAATGTGCGCAAACCGCCAACCAATGCGGTCATCTCAGGAACTGTTAGGGTTAGCAATTGCGCTTTATCCACCAATAGCTCCTCTGTGGGAATGGTGTAATGTGCTTTGGTGTAATTGCGGAATCCATCTGCTTGTGGTTCAAGGTAAGAGAAAGATTGAACATCAGTCTGCTCTTGCGTTGCATCCATACGACCTGGTGCAAAAGGAATCTGAATAGAAACACCATTGTTTTGTGCTGCCTTTTCTACAGCCGCATTACCCGCTAAAACAATGAGATCAGCCATGGAGACTTTCTTTCCTCCCTTGGCGTTTGCATTGAAATTCTTTTGGATTTTTTCCAATGCGCTCAATACTTTTTCCAATTGCTTTGGATTGTTGACAGCCCAATCTTTTTGTGGAGCCAAGCGGATCCGGGCACCATTGGCGCCGCCTCTCCGATCTGAATGGCGATAAGTGGAAGCTGAAGCCAAAGCTGTTGATACACACTCAGAAATACTCAAGCCGCTTTTCAAGATTTCTTGTTTTAATTGTTGTATTTCAAGATCACTGATGACAGCGTGATTCAATGCCGGAATTGGATCTTGCCAAATCAAATCTTCTTTTGGAATTTCAGGCCCCAAATAAGTTGACTTGGGCCCCATATCGCGATGGGTTAATTTGAACCAAGCCTTGCCAAATGCTTTGGTGAATTCATCTGGATTCTCCATGAATCTTCTTGAAATCTTTTCGTATGCTGGATCGAAACGCATGGACAAGTCCGTGGTTAACATGGTAGGTGCAATTTTCTTGGTTGGATCATAGGCATCTGGCACCATCATCGTTGGGTTTTTGGCCACCCATTGCTTTGCTCCCGCAGGGCTGGTTGTCAAGTCCCATTCATTCTTGAAAAGAATTTGAAAGTAACTATGGCCCCACATGGTAGGCGTGGTGGTCCATGTAACTTCTAATCCAGATGTGATAGCGTCTTTGCCCTTTCCTGATTGGTAAGTGCTTGTCCAACCCAATCCTTGCTCTTCGATGGGCGCAGCTTCTGGTTCTGGGCCAACATGGGAAGCCGGACCAGCACCATGTGTTTTTCCAAAGCTGTGACCACCTGCAATCAAAGCAACGGTTTCTTCGTCATTCATCCCCATGCGACCAAAAGTTTCGCGGATGTCTTTGGCAGCTGCCAAAGGATCAGGATTTCCGTTGGGACCTTCTGGGTTGACGTAGATCAATCCCATCTGCACTGCGGCCAAAGGATTTTCTAGATTTCTTCCTTCAGCATATCGTTTGTCGTCCAACCATTTGGTCTCTGAACCCCAATAAACATTCTGCTCTGGTTCAAAAACATCCTCTCTTCCTCCGGCAAATCCGTATGTTGGAAATCCCATCGACTCTAAAGAAACATTACCAGCAAGGATCATCAAATCCGCCCATGAAATCTTGTTGCCATATTTCTGCTTGATGGGCCACAACAATCTGCGCGCCTTGTCCAAGTTGGTATTGTCAGGCCAACTGTTTTGTGGAGCAAAACGCTCCATGCCTGAACGCGTACCACCGCGACCATCTCCTGTGCGGTATGTACCTGCACTGTGCCAAGACATGCGAATAAAGAACGGTCCGTAGTTTCCAAAGTCGGCAGGCCACCAATCTTGTGAGGTGGTGAGAACTTGCTTGATGTCGTTCTTCAGGGCTGTGTAATCAACGCTGTTGAAAGCTGTGACATAGTTGAAAGAAGGATCCATGGGATTGGACTTTTCTGAGTGTTGTCTTAAAACACCAAGATCCAATCTGTTGGGCCACCAGTCATTCACTTGTTGACCCTTGCCGGCTGTTTTAGGCCCTTCGTGGAAAGGACATTGGCTGGGGTCTCCGCCTTGGCCATGTTGCGCAATGGCACTGAATCCCATCAGTGCCATTGCAATTGTTGCTATTTTTTTCATTGAATAATATTGTCAATTTACGATTGCAATATTACCCGTTTCTTTTTATTGATGTTATTGATAGTTTTTATGGTGTATAGATAAAACTTATATTATTTCTTGTAATAAATCAGGTGTTGATCAGCTCTTCGCCTTCAATGGGCGCTCTGAAAACAACCTGTCCGTCAAAGACATCCATCACCATGGGTTCTTCTTTTTGAATTTTCCCGGATAGGATGGCCTTGGATAGGGAAGTCATCACATCTTTCTGAATGACGCGTTTTACTGGACGAGCTCCCATCGCGGGGTCATATCCTTTCTCCATGATGTAGGCCATGGCATCAGGTGTTAGTTGCAAATGAATGTGCTGCTTGTTGAGTTTCTCTGCCAAATGGTGAAGTTGTATTTTAATGATACCTTCCAAATGCTTTTTACTCAATGGCGTGAACATAATGATTTCATCAATCCTGTTGAGGAATTCAGGACGCATGCTGCTGCGCAATACTTGCATTACTTCCTCTTTGGTTTGTTCAAATATTTCCCATTCATTCTTTTCATTGACTTTTTCAAATCGCTCTTGAATAATACTAGCGCCCATGTTGCTGGTCATGATTATGATGGTGTTTTTGAAATTAACCACTCGGCCTTTGTTGTCCGTTAATCGTCCGTCATCCAATACTTGCAACAAGATGTTGAATACATCGGGATGAGCTTTTTCAATCTCATCCAACAAAACCACAGAGTATGGTTTTCTGCGAACAGCTTCTGTCAATTGTCCTCCTTCATCATACCCGACATATCCGGGAGGCGCGCCAACCAAACGACTCACGCTGTGTTTCTCCTGGTATTCACTCATGTCAATGCGGGTCATTGCATTTTCATCATTGAACAACACCTCTGACAGCGCTTTGGCCACTTCGGTTTTTCCGACACCTGTTGTCCCCAAGAAGATGAAAGATCCTATGGGTTTATTCTCATCTGAAAGTCCAGCTCTGCTGCGTCTTACCGCATCACTAATGGCGATCACAGCCTCCTCTTGTCCAACAACTCTTTTCTTCAATTCATCTTCCAAGCGCAACAATTTCTCCCTTTCACTTTCTAACATTCTGCTCACAGGGATGTGGGTCCACTTGGCTACAACGGCTGCAATCTCATCTGGATCGACTTCTTCTTTCACCATTTTTCCGTTGACTTGTAAGTCAACAAGCTTGGCTTTGGCCATCTCAATTTGTTGCTCCGTTTCTTTGATTTTACCGTAACGGATTTCCGCAACCAAACCGTAGTTTCCTTCGCGCTCAGCTTGATCCGCTTGGTTTTTCAAAGACTCCATTTGGGTTTTGGCAGATTGAATTTCCTCCACAACATCTTTCTCTGATTTCCATTTGGCGTGAAGGTCATTGCGATTGTCTTGCAACTCCGCCAATTCTTTTTGAATGGCTGTAAGACGCGTTTCATTGTTTTCACGTTTGATGGCCTCTCTTTCAATTTCCAATTGCAATATCTCACGTTCCACCTGGTCCAATTCAACCGGCTTTGAATTCATTTCCATGCGAATCATAGAGGCTGCTTCATCAATCAAGTCGATGGCTTTGTCTGGCAAGAAACGATCTGTGATATAGCGCTGTGAAAGCTCCACTGCGGCAATGATTGCATCGTCTTTGATTTGCACCTTGTGGTGGTTTTCATATTTCTCTTTCAAACCTCTCAAGATGGCAATGGCATCGTCTCTATCCGGTTCTTCAACCATTACTTTTTGGAATCGGCGTTCCAAAGCTTTGTCTTTTTCAAAGAACTTTTGGTATTCGTTCAATGTTGTTGCGCCGATGCTGCGCAATTCTCCGCGCGCCAATGCTGGCTTTAAAATGTTGGCAGCATCCATAGCACCCTCTCCGCCACCTGCGCCAACAAGTGTATGAATCTCATCAATGAAAAGGATAATGCTTCCATCGCTTTCTTGGACTTCTTTGACAACAGATTTTAGTCGTTCTTCAAATTCCCCTTTGTACTTGGCACCTGCCACCAAGGCTCCCATGTCCAAGCTGAAAATGGTTTTGTCCAAAAGGTTTTCTGGAACATCACCATTGATGATGCGGTGGGCAATTCCTTCGGCGATGGCAGTTTTACCGACACCGGGTTCACCGATGAGAATAGGATTGTTTTTTGTTCTTCGAGACAAAATTTGAAGGACACGACGAATCTCTTCATCGCGACCGATGACGGGATCCAATTTGCCATCACGCGCCAAAGCATTGAGGTTTTTGGCAAACTTGCTCAAACTTTGGTAGCTTTCTTCAGCGCTGGAAGAAGTGACCTTGCTTCCTTTGCGCATCTCCAAAATGGTCTTTTCTACCAAAGCACTCTGCAATCCGGCATCTTGAAGGATTTGACTGATATGGTCATTGCCTTGAATAAAAGACAACAACAGGTGTTCTACAGTGACGTATTCATCACCCATTTTTTGCGCTTTGTTCACCGCATTGAGCAAAGTCTTGGAAGCTTGATTGGACAATTGCAATTGACCCCCGCTGACCTTGGGCAGGGCTAGAATGATTTTATCGATTTGCAATTGAACGTTGGTTAACGAAGCGCTGCATTTGTTGAAAATATGCGGCGTGATGTTTTGGTCGATTTCCAAAAGCGCTTTGAGCAGGTGAGCATTTTCTATGCTACCGCTTTCTTTGTTCAATGAGATCTGCTGAGCGCGTTGGATGACCTCTTGGGTTTTTATGGTGAATTTGTTTAAGTCCATTTTTATTGTTTTTTCTTGACCCATCAAGCTTGATTCCAACAGAGATAATCGGTAATAATGGCATTGAAATTTGAAGCAGCCTGCAAAAAGGGCAGATATGCCTAGAAAAATGAGGCATATTTGCAGACGATGCATGAGAAGATATTCATAGTAGGCTTTATGGCCAGTGGAAAAACCACTTGGGGAAAGCAATTGGCGGAGGAGAAGGGATTACCCTTTGTGGATACAGATGCATTGATAGAAGAGAAGATAGGCATGAGTGTGAAGGACTTTTTTGCGCAGTGGGGAGAGAACTATTTTAGGCGCATGGAGCGAGATGTTTTGTATGCACAGTTGTCCAAGCAAGAGTCGTTTGTCTGTGCAACAGGCGGTGGATCGGTTTGTCAGCCGGACATCATGGATTGGTTGAATCGGGCAGGAGAGACCATTTGGTTGGATACGCCCTGGGAGGTGATATTGGACAGGTTGCATCAAGATACAACAAGGCCATTGGCCACATCCATGAGTGATGAGGAGTTAAAAGCGTTGTATG
>JBEISW010000081.1:0-8484 GCA_040375215.1 Crocinitomicaceae bacterium
GCATCCAAGGTCAAACTGTTCAGTCCATTTCCCTTTCCTTCAATGCGCGTAATCGCTACGCCATCGCCATACTGAGCGTTTAAAATAGAACCACCGTTGGCAGGGGTTTGGCTGTGGGGGATGGCAGCGATAACGGGAATTTCACCCAATGCTGCCTTACGTGATGCAAGGAAAGCTTCGTCTTGTCCGGTTTCAGCTGCTAAATCATATGTCAAATAATTATTGTGACCATAAGCCAAAACCATGAAGTAATAGGTCTTGTGATTGATCAAACGATTATCACCTTGAGCAAACGCATCTGTCTTCACCTGGAATGAACGGCGAATACCCTCATTTGCACCTTGCACTTTCAGTTCGGGTACAATAAATCCTGAAATTGGATCGCGTGTAAAATTGACAATGTTGATCACATCATTCTCCACATCACACTGAGCAATCATACGAGCCTTAGCAATATCTCCTAATTCACTCGCGCTCACATCAGCATTGGCCAATTGATACACCATGTATCCTTCAAATTTGTATGAACGTGCTGTTGTGTCCAACTGTGTACCATCCGCCAATTCTTCTGGAATACTTGGATCAAAACCGGCTTGATCTGGACCATAGTTCTCGTTGAAGTTACTGCTGATCACATTCTCATTGCTCAGCATCAAAATAATTTCGCGATCTAACTCACGCGCGCTAACGTCTGGAGCATCTGGACCAGAAACCAATTCAAAGCAATTGTCAAACAAAGCTTGAGCCTTGTCGTCATATTGACGCAATAAGCGAACACTCTCAAAAGCTTCACCTGTTGTTGCTCTTGCCCAAACAACACCCATAGTGATGTTATTATAATCTCCAGGCTCTAAGGTAAAAGGACCGGCAGATTGAATAAAACGTCTATCAGCCGCAACGTTTCCGCTGCTTACCTCTGACCATGGCTCAACTTGGACACCAAAAGTTCCCCAATTGTATGGATCGGTATCATCAGGGAACATATACTGAGCGGGAACACCTGCTAAAACACCGGCTCCACTTACTCCATTACCTCCATACAACATTTGAGCACCATTCTTCCATACACCACGCATGTAATTGTAAAAATGCAATGGAACGGATGGCTCTCCAAAAATTGGATTAGTACTATTATTGTAGTAAACAAAACGACGCATACCAAATCGCTCATTGTCCGCCACCCCATCACCATAACCAATTCCTAAGCCTCGGTAAGGAATACCCAATGAATCTGTTGCGTTGATGATATCCGTGGTCAAAGGATTATCTACGTTGTCTTCATCTTGATAAGGTCCTTCAAAGAAGTCAATACCAACAGCGGGCGGATTCAATCCATAACCCAATGATGATGAAGACGATTGGTCATTGTTATCACCGTTATAGCAATATCCTAAACCACGCTTCACATCACAACCTACGTAATCATCTGTTGCTGTTCCCAAATCAGCATCAACCCATGAGCCGAAATAAGTGTCAGTCAAAGTCTGTGTTCCTTGATTGATTAATACATAGTTGTAGAAGGTCATGTTATTGATTTCATCATTCGAGTTGAATGCGAAAGCTTGTGCACGAATTTCCATTCCAATGGGTTGACCTTGCGACTCAGTGTGTGCATTACCCTTGTCGTTAAAGATCCAATAAAAAGTTTGGTCACCGAACAATGGAACGATATCGTCTCTTTTGCGTGACGCACAATTCACCTCTCTCAAGAAATCATACCATGGATAATCACCATTTTGCGGGTTGTAAAAACCATCTTGGTCATAATCATAGAAAGGAGCCAAATACAAATCTTGTCCAGCTGCCGTATTTCCCATAGCTGGGTAATCATAGAAATAACCTGGAATGGAGTAATTCTCCTCACAATCATCATCACCTGCTGTTTGGCAATCAAAGAAAGCCCGGTGTCTTTGAGCATCTTGACGCAAGGAAACAAAGAAACGATCATATTGCTCACAAGTATTTTCATTGACAGAAGCACTTCCATCATTGGTCAAGGGACCTGGCCAATAATCGTTACCGCTTCCTCTGAAAGTCAAAGCAGCCAATTTCAACTGTTGGTCAGGAGAACGTCCTCCCATCCACAATGCTCCAGCATACAATGAAGAAACGCCACCGCCCTTAGGAACTTCGTATGAGGGCATATTATTGGCGCGATCCATCCACATGTTACCACCTGTCTCGATGGTAGCTTTTACATTGTTCCATTCCAAATCTTTAAGACCTGTCGCTGGAGCACAAGCTGCTGCCTTCACTTGTCCATTTGCAGCATTTTCTGATTCATTGCGCACATTCACTGATTTGTACGCAGACGCACTCATGGTCATGACCGCCATGAATACAACCATCACTAATTTCATATATCTCTTTTCCATGGTTTGCTTGGTTGAATTAGAAGTCAAATCTCAATCCCAAACGAATTTGACGAGGTACGCCATAATTGTCAGGGTTATTGACAAACATACTATAATAGTTTCTAAAAGAATCGGGTGAGTTCTGAGACTCAATCTGTGACTGATACTGCGCAGCAGCCAAGAATCCATCATCATCAGGTGTACCCGTAAAACGATATACGTCTGTGATATTCATCGTATTCAAAAGATTATTCACCCACAAATACACATTCAAATTGGCAGCTTTCTTTTTACCGTCCTTACCGTTTAACTCAATATTAAAGTTACGATCAATGTTCATGTCTACATTGAACTGCCATGGCAATCGCGCACCATTGATAGAGCCCTCTGTAGTTGGGGAGACTTCACCAGTAATGGGCGTAGCGATAACTTGTGGAGTATATGGGGTTCCTGAACCTAAGTTGGCAATGAAGTTCACTCCAGTGTTTTCAAAGATGGGCTTGTTAAACCATACCGGACCGTTGTAGTCAGCACCTGACCCGTAGCGATAATCAACTGTGGTAACAATTCTGTGTCTTTGGTCATAATTTACTGGATTCACTGTTCTCAAATTGGGCAATCCTGCATTGATCAAAGCCAATTGTGTTTGTGTAGATGAACCTGTACCATCTGCAAACTGCAAGGTATAAGAACTCTTTAACCATAAATTACCTGTTGGTCTTAAGTCATAAGATAGTGTCAATCCTTTTACCGTTCCAAAGTCAATGTTGTCAAATGAACGGTAGGTAGCAGGATATGCACCAATAAATGATCTCACTTGAATCATATTGCGCAACTCACGGTAAAACGCCTCCACTTTCAACGATGATGTTTTTGACAACACTTGCTGGAATCCCAGTGCGTAATCCACTGTGCGCTCTGGCTTCAAATTGGGGTTGTTCAACAACTCATTGCGGTTGGTATTCAAATACAAATAATCCACTGGATTAAATCTATTTTCACCGGTTGGACGCTGTGTCAATACATCATAATGGGCAAAGAACAAAGCTTCATCAGAGATGGGGAAAGAGAAAGCGATACGTGGCATAAAATTAACCACTGGCTCATATTCTTTGAATGACTTCGAGGTCATTTCGGCCTTAGGGTCAACTTTCAAGAAAGGCTTCACTTGACCACCGGAAGCAACTGAAGTAAATGGGTCTGAAACCAAGGCTCCAGATGCATTGTACCAACTGTTTCCATCGCGGTATCCAGTAATGGCAGATGGCTGATCAATATTATCTACATAAACCACAAAATCTTCCCCAATATTGTTGGGCTTAACCGCACCAAACTTACTGAAATCAACCTCGCCCGCTGTATAAGCTTCGCTGATCACAAATGGATCAATCGGCACATATTGATTCGCATCATAGCGGTCAATTCTAAATCCAACATTGAAAATCAAATCGTCAAAAGCAAATTTATCCATCACATAACCAGAGATGTAAGTGGGCTCAAAAGCACCAATTCTTCTGGTCTTAAAGCTTTTTCCATCAGTCAATGAATACTCCTCCGAGAAAAAGTCATCAATGGTTGGACGACGACCTGACAATTTGTTTCCATAAGGATCATAACCGTAATAACTAACAATATTGTTCCCTTGATTCAACAAATCATCAGCTCCAAACATGCTAATGCTCAAATCATCTGGATTCAACGCATCTACATTAATATAGTCTGCTCCATTGACATCCAATCCCAAAGACTCACGCAAGTTGTAGTCAAATTCAAATTGGTCAGCTCCTACCAAATTGCTATAATTGACATAAGTAATTCCGTTATCAGTAAAATAGGTAGGGTTATTCACGTCCAACTCACGGTTGTGGAAGTTGGCCAATTGACGGGCGCGCAACCACAATCCCACTGGAGATACACCATAACCGGCATCTCTTCTTTGTTCAAACTCAAATCCCACTTGAATGGCATGGTCGCCAATATCTGCAGAACCTGTTCCTGAAACGCGGAACTGCTTGTTAGAATTCACGCTGTAATTGTTGCTCTGTCCACCAACGTGATTCCACAATCCATAAGTTCTTGTTGGAGTTTGACCATTGATCAATCCATTGTTCCCTTGGATATTGGTTAAAGACGCGTAAGGCGACTCGCCAATTTGCAATATCTCTGTGGTAAAGGTATTGTTAACGGCGTCAAAGAATCCATCATCCGTAATCAAAACATCAGAACCATTCACCACTTCATTCACACTGATTGGTGTGTCAAACAATCCAAAGAACTGATTGGTAATAGCCGCCAAATCTTGATTGTACTCACTGGGTCTGAAAGCAACATTGACATCTTGCCAACCATTTTGAATATAGTAACCCCCTTCTGGAGCCAA
The DNA here is from genome assembly GCA_040375215.1 of Crocinitomicaceae bacterium. Lineage (GTDB taxonomy): Bacteria > Bacteroidota > Bacteroidia > Flavobacteriales_D > Sanyastnellaceae > CAMCTV01. Next base: position 4,735 of record JBEISW010000081.1, read on the forward strand.
AGAGTAGGAACGCGCACGAAGCTGATCAAAATAACCTACATGACCATATCTAAACAAATTATCTCCATGTGTTTCATCTTCCCTTCTCACGAAAGAGCTGGTGTAGTCCATCATAATGGAGTAAAAAACATTCTTTAAAGCTGAAGTTTCGTCCTCGCCATTTTTGAACCTTTGGCTAAATTTCACATAGCCTCTCCAATCCAAATCAGTCTTATGCTCATTGTTATTCCAGTTCATTAACATTCCATTGCGCTGAGGGTCACCACCCACAGCATACTCATTTCCTGATTGATAAGCTACGGTACCACCTACTGTCAATGTCATGGTCTCAGAGGATGTCAAATCCACTTTACCAACCAAATTCAATGCTCTGTTGCGAACATTCATTCTAGCGTCTACACGTTCAAAGGCATCCTTTCCCAAAAAGTCTGCATTGTACAATGCACCATTGACAGTTCCGTCTGCTTGAATATTCTGACGCAATGGATTCAACAACAATTCATTTCTCACATCATCCTTCATCTTAAATACCCCGCCAAACAAAGGATCTTTATCAACAATATCTGTGTAATTGCTTGATACGAAAAAACCCAACAAAGGGCGGCCTTTAGAACCGTCCGCTTTCTTCTTGAATAACAACGGCCCTGAAAGTGATCCCTCCAATAGATTGTAACCATACTTGTCCAAACCTCTCACTTTATCGTTGATCATAAAGCCAGATGAAATGGCTTCACCACCTCCAGTGAAATTAGCCGATGCAGAGCGCAATGAGATGTTGATTACACCACCCGTCACGTCACCAATGTTTGCTGGAACACCTCCCGTAATTACCGACACCTCTTCAATCGCGGATTTAGGCAAAGAAGACGAGCCTCTCACTTTGATCCCGTCGATGTAAATCCAAGTAGAACCCGTACGAGCACCGCGGATGGAAATACCACCTCCTGTTCCTGCGCTGCTAACGCCGGCAACCGTTTGGGCCAAGCCCAAAGCGTCACGAGAAGGCATGCGCGCCAACTCCTCACGCGTAACCGTTCCACCAGAAGCACCTCCATCCTTGTCGATCAATGGAACTTTGAACTCATTGATCTCCAAAGTTTTCATTTCTTTACCAGCCGATAACTCGGTGTTGGCAAACTGAATTTTTCCTCCAGAAATGGGCACCCCCTTCAACTCTTGTGAAGTGTATCCCACAAAATTGAATTGGACATCATATACCCCTGGATCAATGGGTTTAATGGTGTATTCACCGTCAATATCTGTTGCCCCTCCGGTAATCAGGTTACCATTGAGGAATAATATCACGTTTACAAACGGTAATGGCTGCTTGGTATCTTTATCAGTTACCTTTCCCTTCAAAGTACCAGTGTTTTGGGCGATAGCGCCTGTCAATGTGACCAGCAAACCAACCAACAATAGCGTAACTTTTTTCCGCATATTAGGATAGAATTAATTGTACGTTTCCTTTGTTAAAGGGTGCTAAAATAAGGAAAAAGACCTTTTTTAACTCATCTTAACACCAACTATTTATTTTATCTGTTCTTCAATATTGATTTCCAAATGTTTAGCTTTTAAAAACTCCCCTCAATCACCGCTGAAATCAACGACTTCTTGTCAATTCCCACTGCTGATGCCTGCTGAGGAATGATGGACGCTTCAGAAAATCCAGGGACGGTATTCACCTCAATCACAAATGGTACGTTATCCTGAATAATAAAATCTACCCTTATCATTCCCCTGCAATTTAAATCACGATAAATGTCCGCCGCTAAGTGCTGAACATGCTCAAAAATTTCTGAATCCACCCTTGCGGGTGTAATCTCCTCTGACTCCCCGTTGTATTTGGCTTCAAAATCAAAAAACTCATTGGCTGTGACTATTTCGGTCAAAGGCAATGCTCTCAACTTCCCTTGCCATTGAATCACGCCGCAAGTCACCTCTGTCCCGCTAACAAATCGCTCTATGATGGCCTGGGCATCTACCGCTAAAGCCTTTTGAATGGCAACTACCAATTCCGTTTGCTCCTTGACCTTAGATGTCCCCAATGAAGAACCGCCATTGTTGGGCTTTACAAAGCAAGGCAGTCCAACCTTTTGCAATATTTCATCAACCTCAATTTGATCCCCTCTTCCTATGGTAACACTATTGGCTACCTGATAACCCAATTGATGCAAGGCGTCTGTTGTTGCTTTCTTGTTAAAGGTCAAAGCCATGTTTAATACGTCTCCAGTTGTATAGGGCAATCCAATCAACTCAAAATAACCCTGCAGCAATCCGTTTTCACCTGGCGCCCCGTGAACGATGATAAAAACACCATCAAATGTTACTTTATCCATTCCAATGATGACTGAAAAATCATTCTTGTCCAACAACAACTCCTCTCCTTGCTCTGAAAGCGCATACCAACGATCCCTTTCAATGACCACTTGAGTGGGCGAATATTTTTCTCGGTCAATATTGGCCATCACCATAGACGCACTGCGCATGGAAACAACGGATTCTCCACTGTATCCTCCGCAAACAACCGCGATCTTCTTTTTGGCATTCATTCCCATTTTTCAAATATCTACTGATTTCACCTTTTTTAACTCGGTATTTTCACGGAATCCATCCACGGTTCATGGTTAATTGTTTTTAGTCAAAAAAAACGCATCTTTGCTCGGTGAAATTCAGTCAACGCCTTTTTAGATTCCTCATCGGGGTTACCATTGGTTGCCTTTTGGTCTATGTCATGTTCCCCAATTACGATTGGTTGGGGTGGCTTCCCGGAAAACAAATTCGTGGCAATATTCTATCCAGACATCAATCCATTGGCTCAGAAGCACAATGTGAAGCGAATTTCTTTGCTATTGCTGAAAGTGAATGGAAATCTGTATTGAATGATGGCTCTGTTAATTTTGAAAAAAGCCAAACCAAAGGAGAAGACAAAACCTATTATTTAGAAAACGACTTGATTGGCGTAGAAGTATTGCTCAAAGATTCAACGGCCTACATTCAACACATCCAACGCATTGGTGTAAACACACAAACCCCTTGTAAAGATTAATACCATGTCCATCCTTTCATCCATTCAAAAAAACACGGCTGAACAATTAGAGAAATGGCGATCTTTCAGAAGGCATTTGCATGCCAATCCTGAATTGTCTTTCCAAGAATTTGAAACATCTGGTTTCATTAAAAAACAACTTCAAGAAGCTGGAATCTCATTCACTGATGGCTGGGTAAAAACAGGCATCACAGCCATTATTCATGGTAAAAACCCTGAGAGTCGTTTCATTAGCTTACGCGGAGACATGGACGCCTTGCCCATTTTGGAAAAAAACAATGTGGATTACAAAAGCAAAACAGATGGTGTTATGCACGCTTGCGGTCATGATGTGCACACAACATGTGTGCTTGGAGCAGCCATTGTATTGAACCAACTGAAAGACCAATGGGAAGGAACTGTTCAAATCATATTTCAACCTGGTGAGGAAATTTTACCCGGCGGTGCCAATGAAATGATCAAAGCAGGAATATTCAATGATCACCAACCCGAGGCTCTCTATGGTCAGCATGTTTACCCAGAATTGCCTGCAGGAAAAGTAGGATTCAAATCAGAATGGTACATGGCCAGCACTGATGAAATCTACATCACCGTGCAGGGGAAAGGTGGTCATGGTGCAAAACCCAATCAATGCATTGACCCCATTGTTGCTTCGGCACAACTCATTGTGGCATTGCAAACCATCCCCAGCAGACGTGCAGAGC
>JBEISW010000118.1:0-6793 GCA_040375215.1 Crocinitomicaceae bacterium
CATTGCTAAACACATACCGCATGCGCATCACTAAAAAATAGATGATTACTGCAATACTTAAATGAAATACACAATTCAATGTGTTTCCTTCTAATCCTACAATAACACCCTTTCCAATGATCAGGGTATAAATAGGAATCCACAACCACCAAGATATTGCACTGGGGTAGGTTACTGTTTCAAACATTACTCAGCTTTGTTGACCTTCATTACAACCTTGGACTCGTTGGCGTCAAAGTCAACCAACAGCGTGTCTCCTTCTTGCAAATTGGAATTGATGATTTCCTCTGCAATGGGATCTTCCAAGTATTTCTGAATCGATCTTCTGAGCGGCCTCGCACCATACTTCTCATCGTATCCCTTGTCAGCTATGAAATCTTTGGCTGCATCCGTTAATTCAATCTTATATCCCAAATCCGTTATGCGATGGAACAATTTGGCCAACTCGATATCGATAATCTGATGAATATGATCTTTGGTCAAAGCATTGAATACAATCAAATCATCAACACGATTCAAGAACTCTGGGGCAAAAGACTTGCGCAGCGCAGCCTCAATAATGCCTTTGCGATCCATCTCTTCACTTGAGGCTCTTGACGAAGTACCAAATCCAACTCCTGAACCAAAGTCTTGCAATTGTCTTGCTCCAATATTGGATGTCATGATGATGACGGTGTTTTTAAAGTCAATTTTTCTTCCCAAACTATCCGTCATTTGTCCATCATCCAATGCTTGCAACAACAAATTGAAAACATCCGGATGCGCCTTCTCCACCTCATCCAACAAAACAATCGAGTAGGGGCGACGTCTAACTTTCTCTGTTAATTGTCCACCCTCTTCATAACCAACATATCCGGGAGGGGCTCCAATCAATCTAGATACGGCAAACTTCTCCATGTACTCAGACATGTCAATCCTGATCAATGAATCCTCTGAATCAAATAAGAACTTGGCCAATTCTTTGGCCAACTGTGTTTTTCCTACACCTGTTGGACCCAAGAATAAAAACGAACCAATGGGACGATTGGGATCCTTTAATCCAGCACGGTTGCGTTTGATGGCTCGAACGACTTTCTTGATAGCCTCATCTTGTCCGATAACTTTACCTTCCAACTCCTGATCCATCTTGGCCAATCGACCACTTTCTTTCTCGGCAACTCGGTTCACTGGAATACCCGTCATCATCGCAACTACCTCTTCAACATTGGCTTCTGTAACTGTTACCCTGTGTGACTTTGCGTCTTGTTCCCATTGGGCCTTTGCTGCATCCAAGCGATCATTCAACTGCTTCTCCTTATCACGCAATTTGGCCGCTTCTTCATACTTCTGGGACTTCACAACTTGGGTCTTTTCCAACTTCACTTCCTCAATCGCTTTCTCAATTTCAATGATTTCCTGAGGCACTTGAATGTTGCTCAAATGCACACGTGAACCCACTTCATCCAACGCATCAATGGCCTTGTCTGGCAAATGGCGATCTGTAATGTAACGACCTGTCAACTTTACACAAGCCTCAATCGCTTCATCTGTGTAGGTTACACTATGATGCTCCTCATACTTATCCTTGATGTTATTCAATATCTGAATGGTCTCAGGTATGGTTGTAGGATCTACAACAACCTTTTGGAATCTTCTTTCTAATGCGCCATCTTTTTCAATGTACTGTCGGTATTCATCCAATGTTGTTGCGCCAATGCATTGAATCTCTCCGCGAGCCAATGCTGGCTTAAACATATTACTAGCATCCAAAGATCCACTGGCTCCGCCGGCACCAACTATGGTGTGAATTTCATCAATGAAAAGAATTACGTCTGGAGATTTTTCCAACTCATTCATCAGGGCTTTCATGCGCTCCTCAAACTGTCCTCTGTACTTGGTACCTGCCACCAATGATGCTACATCAAGTGTTACAACACGCTTTCCAAAAAGCACTCGACTTACTTTTTTTTGAATGATTCGCAAAGCCAATCCTTCAGCAATAGCTGATTTACCGACCCCAGGTTCTCCTATCAATATAGGATTGTTCTTCTTTCTTCGAGACAAAACCTGGCTTACACGCTCAATCTCTTTTTCACGACCGACAATAGGATCTAACTTTCCATCTTCAGCCATCTTGGTTAAATCTCTACCGAAGTTATCCAAAACAGGCGTTTTGCTTTTGTTATCACCCGGCTTTTTGGCAGCTGAAGAACCGCTGCTGCTTCCCATGAATTGATCATCATCATCATCTGCTGATGGAAACTCTGCTCGTGGTGTATTCAATGGGGTATCTGATGGTGATTCCAATCCTTCAGATGTAATCAATTCCTCGCGTACCATTTTGTAATCTATGCCAAATCCAACCAACGTGCGCGTAGCAGCATTGTCCTGATCTTTCAATATGCTTAAAAGCAAATGTTCAGTGCCTACCAAAGAAGCTTTGAAATTTTTAGCTTCTAAATAGGTCAACTTCAAAATCCTTTCCGCTTGTGTTGTTAATGGCACCGTCTGCAATCCTTGATTGGCAGTAGCCACAGATGCCAAACGCATTGTAGATTCAATTTGCTTGCGCAAATAATTCATATCAATACCCATGCGTTTCATGATGTTCGCCGCCAAACTCTCTCCTTCTCTGATAATACCCAACATCAAGTGCTCTGGACCAATGTAAGAATGCCCCAAACGCAATGCCTCCTCTCTGCTAAAAGACAGTACGTCTTTTACCTGTGGTGAAAATTTAGCCTCCATTCAATTCAACTTTTATTATTATTCTTCAAATTTATTGGGGATAATTCCAAATCAATGATTGGTTAACATTAATTATCCACACTTTTTTGTGTGAATGTGAATAAATGTAGGGGGTATGCAAACCCAATATTGATAAGGCTTTGATTAAATTCGCACGCTACCACACAAGTGGTGTTTAGAAATAAAAAAATTGAATTATGGAAGGCGAAAAAATTGTCCGGATTAACATTGAAGAGGAAATGAAAACAGCCTACATCGACTATTCGATGTCGGTGATTGTAGGTAGGGCGCTTCCGGATGTTCGTGATGGTCTAAAACCCGTTCACCGCAGGGTATTGTACGGGATGTTGGATCTTGGCGTATTGAGCAATAGACCTTATAAAAAATCTGCCCGTATTGTTGGAGAGGTTTTGGGTAAATACCATCCCCATGGTGATAGTTCAGTTTATGACACCATGGTGCGCATGGCACAGGATTGGAGTTTGCGCTATCCTTTGGTGGATGGCCAAGGAAACTTTGGTAGCATGGACGGTGACAACGCCGCTGCCATGCGTTACACAGAGGCTCGACTTAGAAAAATTGCTGAGGAATTGCTGGAAGATTTGGACAAAGAGACCGTTGATTTTCAACCCAACTTTGACGACAGCTTGCAAGAGCCAACCGTTATGCCGGCAAAAATCCCGAACCTTCTGATCAATGGAGCATCGGGTATTGCTGTAGGTATGGCCACCAACATGGCTCCCCACAATCTGACTGAGGTTTGTGATGCAACCATTGCTTACATCAACAACAATGAAATCAGTACTGACGAATTGATGGAATTTGTCAAGGCTCCTGATTTTCCAACCGGCGGTGTCATCCATGGTGTTGATGGGATTAAGACAGCCTATCATACGGGAAGAGGTAGGGTAGTATTGAGAGCTCGTGCTCGAATTGAAGATATAGACAACCGTGAGTGCATCATAGTAGATCAAATTCCTTATCAAGTCAATAAGGCTGATATGATTAAACGCACTTGGGAATTGGTTCAAGAAGGTAAAATTGAAGGCATCTCTGAAATCCGCGACGAGTCAGACAGAAATGGAGTGCGTGTTGTTTATGAAATCAAGCGCGATGCCATCACCAATGTTGTACTCAACAATCTGTACAAGTACACTTCATTGCAAACATCTTTCTCCATCAACAACATTGCTTTGGTCAAAGGACGTCCAGAAGCTTTGGGATTGAAAGACATGATTTCTTTGTACGTTGAGCACCGCCATGAAGTGGTAACCCGACGCACCAAGTACGAATTGCGCAAGGCTGAAGAGCGTGCACATATTTTAGAAGGTTATTTGATTGCATTGGACAACATCGATGCCGTCATCAAATTGATTAGAGCTTCACAAACCCCAGACGAAGCGCGCGATGGATTAATGGCCAATTTTGGATTGAGTGAGATTCAATCCCGCGCCATCCTTGATATGCGTTTGCAACGTCTAACTGGTTTGGAGAGAGATAAAATCAAAGCCGAATACGATGAGTTGATGGCTTTGATCAAAAAGTTAAAAGAAATCCTTGGTAGTGAAGAATTGAGAATGGGCATCATCAAAGATGAATTGTTCTATTTGAAAGAAAAGTTTGGAGATGAAAGAAGATCAGTCATCGAATTCTCTTCAGCGGATTTGAGCATTGAGGACATGATTCCTGATGAGGCCATGGTAGTGACCATCACCCATGCTGGGTACATCAAGAGAACCAACCTGGCTGAATACAGAACACAAGCCAGAGGTGGAGTAGGATCAAAAGGAACCTCTGCAAGACAAGAAGATTTTGTAAAAGACATTTTCACTGCCACCAACCATGATTGGTTGTTGATCTTCACCAAAAAAGGACGTTGCTTCTGGATGCGCGTATTTGAAATCCCTGAAGGATCCAAAACGTCAAAAGGAAGAGCCATTCAAAATCTGTTGCAAATAGAACAAGACGACACCGTTTTGGCCTATATCCCAACCAAAGATTTGATGAATGAAGAATATGTGAGCAAGAACTTCGTAATCCTCTGCACCAAGCAAGGATTGATCAAAAAGACTTTGCTTGAAGCCTATTCAAGACCGCGTTCATCCGGTATCAATGCCATCACCATTGTTGACGGCGATGAGTTATTGGAAGCCAAATTGACCAATGGCGAATGCGAAATTTTGATGGGTACATCAGAAGGAAAAGCCATTCGTTTCAATGAGAAGACCGTTCGTGCTGTCGGAAGAACAGCACAAGGGGTGAAAGCTGTAACCTTGGGCAGTGATCAAGACGAGGTGATTGGTATGGTTTGCGTAGACAATCCAGAGCGAGACATTTTGGTTATCTCGGATAAGGGATACGGAAAACGTTCTGCATTGGAAGATTACCGCATCACCAATCGCGGAGGTAAAGGAGTTAAGACCATCAACATTACCGAAAAGACTGGAAATCTGATTGCCATCTTATCTGTGGATGACAATTTGGACTTTATGATCATCAACCGTTCAGGAATTACCATCCGTTTGAAAGTAGAAGATTTGAGAGTCATGGGACGTGCCACACAGGGCGTAAGATTGATCAGCTTAAGAGGCAACGATGCCATTGCTGCAGTTACCGCTGTAATCAAAGATGATGAGGATGATGAAAGATCAAGTGACATAGTCATGGAAGAAGATGGAACCATTGCCCCAACGGAAGTGGACAACACTGAGGATAACCAAACTGAAGAAACGCAAGATTAAAATGTGAAATGATCATTGGTTCTGCATCTTAGAATAAAAATGGCAAGATGATTGAAACAATGAAACCAAACCAGATGAAAATGAAAAAATTAATGATGGTTGCCATGATCATGGTAACAGGATGGATGGCTCAAGCGCAGCCAAAAGTAACGAGTGCCTACAATGCCAATAAAGAAGGCAAATTTGAAGATGCCAAGCAATACATTGATGAAGCAATGGCAGATCCCAAAGCCACTGAAAAAGAAAAGTATTGGAGATACCGCGGTAATATCTACGCCAATTTGGTTAAAGATTCAGTGTTATTCGCCAAATATCCAGACGCTTTAAAAACTTCATTGGCTGCATTTTCAAAGTATTTCGAAATTGATAAGCGCAAAGACTATATCAAAGAAGTAGCTACAGAATTGGATATTTTAAAAGCGGTTGTTGGACAAAAAGCTGAACGTTCTTACAAGGCGAATAATTTAAGCGCTGCTGGAGATCAGTTCCAAAGCATCGTCGAAATTTCATCTGTATTGGGAGTAACTGACACCGTATTCATTTTCAATAGTGCATTTTGCTACCACAAAGCAGGAAGAACAGAAGACGCTATTAATAACTACAAGAAGTGTGTCGATTTAAAGTACAATGTGCGTGACTCCTATTTGGGCATCAGCGACATTTATATTTCATCTGGTAAAAAAGCAGAAGCCATTCAAATTTTGACACAAGCCAGACAGCAATATCCAAAAGATGCTGAATTCTTGAGATCTGAAGTCAACATTTACATTGATGACAAAGACTATGCAAAGGCACAAGGTGTTTTAAAGGCATTGACTGAGTCTGATCCTAAAAATGAAAGTGTTTGGTTTGTATTGGGTGTGACTTACGAAAAGGAAAACAATGCCGTTGACGCAGAGAAAGCATATCTGAACGCTTTGAGCATCAAGGCTGATTATTTTGATGCTGCATACAACATTGGCGCATTGTATTACAACCAAGCCCAAGAGAAAGGAAAAGTTTGCGATGCCATTCCTCCAAGAGAAACGGCAAAGTTTGATGCTTGCAAAGCAGAGCTGAAACCAATGTATTTGAAAGCTGCGAACTATTTCGAAATTTGTTACAAGCAAGATCCATATGATAATCAATTGAAACAAGCTCTAAAGGAAACGTATTTGAAAGGAGGAGATCGCGAGAAATCAAATCAGTTTAAACCAGGGGCTGATAAAGTTTCAGTGAACAAAGAAAATTATGACAAAGTTGCAATTGGCATGTCTCTGTCTGAAGTTGAGGCAATTTTGGGTAAGGGAGAGAGACAAGCATCTTCGGCAGCAGGAAATGGACTC
>JBEISW010000104.1:0-7141 GCA_040375215.1 Crocinitomicaceae bacterium
ATATTTTTTAACCTCATCAGAAACCTTTCCATCACCAAGAATAATACCGTCTGCAAACTTCATTGGGTTCTTCATCAATTGCGCATGTGTTGCTTTTTTCAGGAGCTCAATATCACCAACATCAAATCCATCAAAGGCTACTTTCTTGTGCATATCCTTTGACAAGGTGCCTTCAAACTCTTTGTCATAAGCAGAAACAACGATTTTGCTATCTGCAAAATGAGGGTCTTGCGCGTACAATTTCTTTACATACAAAGGCATTAAACTCGAGAACCATCCATGGCAATGAATAATATCCGGAGCCCATCCCAATTTTTTAACTGTTTCCAATACTCCTTTGGTAAAGAAGATCATTCGCATATCATTGTCGTCAAACAATTGCTCGTTGTCATCATGAAAGAATGATTTTCTATGGAAGTACTCTTCATTATCAATGAAATAAACCTGAAGTCTAATTTGCGGAATACTCGCCACTTTGATAATTAAAGGGTGGTCAGAATCGTCAACGATTAAGTTCATCCCAGACAAACGAATTACTTCATGCAATTGGTGTCTGCGTTCATTGATTTTGCCAAAACGAGGCATGAATATTCTGGTTTCTTTCCCGCGCTCATGAACAGCCTGTGGCATCTGCCTACAAGTCTGAGCAATGTGGCTTTCAGGTGAAAAGGGGAGAATTTCGTGGCTAACAAATAATATTCTAGGCTTACTCATGTATGAAATTCATCTTTAATGGAAATGCAAAGATAAATAAAAAAAAATTTTGATTTACGCAAATGGTTAGCTTTGGGGCCATAAAGTACGTTAAGATGGAGATTTTAAAATCATCTGCAGCCCTTATTGCTTGGAGAAATCAATGCCAATCGTCTTCTATTGGCTTTGTGCCCACCATGGGAGCGTTGCATCCAGGCCATCTTTCACTCATGATCAAAAGCAAAATCGACAACGATAAGACTTTGGCCAGCATTTTTGTCAATCCCACTCAATTCAATGATCCCAAAGATTTTTTACATTATCCCAATACCATTGATTCTGATGTTAAGATGTTGGAAGAGTTGGATGTCGACGCTGTATTCATTCCTGCTGTTGCAGACATGTATCCTGAGGTTGCTGTAGAAAATTTTCATATTCCTATCCTCACTGAAAGTTTAGAAGCTAAGATGCGGCCAGGTCATTTTGACGGTGTTATCACCATCATTCGCAAATTGTTTGATTTGGCACAAGCTCATCGTGTATACCTTGGAGAAAAAGATTTCCAGCAATTGTCCATCATTTCAGCTTGGTTAAAAAAAGAAAAACGTCCAGAAATCATTGTCCCTTGTCCCACTCATCGTGAAGCTTCCGGATTGGCGATGAGCTCCAGAAACCAGCGTCTTCAGCCCGGTCAATTGGCCGAGGCTACTTTACTTTTTCAAATTCTCAATACTGTAAAGGAAAATAAATTCAACAATACCCCGGTTGAATGGGAGCTTTGGGCAAGAAGTCGATTTGCACAATCACCCGCGTTCAGGTTGGATTATTTTGAAATTATTGATGCAGAAACATTTGGCCCCGTAGCCGCTTGGGAGGATTCTCAAAAACCCATCGCCGTTGTTGCGGCATTCCTAGGGGAAATTAGATTGATTGACAATATGCGCCTGTAATCTCTATGGCACCAGGAGTTTAAATCCTTTACCATGAACATTGATGATTTCTAAACGCTCATCTCCTTTCAGATGTTTGCGCAATTTGGCTATGTATACATCCATGCTGCGACCATTGAAATAATTGTCATCGCCCCAAATGGTCTTTAACGCATAACTTCTCTCCAAAATACCATTCTTATTCTTGGCCAACAAATACAACAACTCATTTTCTTTGGTGGTTAATTTGGTCTCCTCTCCTCCAAAAAACAATTTGTGCTTGCTGTAATCAAAATTGTAATTTCCCAAAACCTCCACGGCAGACTCTTCTTCGGCCATGATCAAAGGATTGGTTCTCTTTAAAATCACATTAACCCTAGCCAACAATTCCTCCATCGAAAAAGGCTTGGTCATGTAATCATCACCACCCACCTCAAATCCTTTTAAAGTATCTTCCTTTAGACTCTTAGCTGTCAAAAACAAAATGGGTGTGTGCTTGTCTTCTGCCCTGATTTCTTGTGCAACTGTAAAACCATCTTTCACTGGCATCATCACATCCAAAATGATGAAATTATAACTTCCTCTTTTAAAAGCCTTGATGGCTTCTTGACCATCCGTCGCCAAATCGGTTTGATATCCTTTTGCATTCAGATATTCCAATAATAACTGTCCCAAATTGGGATCATCTTCACATAACAAAATACTAGTGGAGCGTTTCATGTTTTCTGGGTAATTTGATGGTAAATGTGGTTCCTTTTTTTAATTCGCTATCTACTTTAATCGTGCCCAAATGCTTGGTGACTACGCCTAAGACATAACTTAAGCCTAAACCGTAACCTTTCACATTATGAACGTTTCCTGTTGGTACACGATACAATTTTTCAAAAATTCTTTTTTGATTTTCCTTGCTAATCCCGAGTCCTTTGTCTGAAATTTCCAAAACAAAGAAACCACCTTCATCAAAGGTTTTAATTTTAAGTTCCGGATTTTCCAATGAATACTTCAAAGCATTGTCTACCAAGTTGTAGACCATGTTGGTAATGTGTAGAATATCCCCTTGAATCAAAGGAGAAACACTATTCAATTGATCATCTATGAGCGCTCGGCGACTTTTGAATTGTAAATCAAAACTCTTCAAAACCGACTGAATAACTTCGTGCACATTGACGTCTTGCAATTTCATTTTCAGCTGCCCTTGTTCAAACAATGATGTGCGCAGCACGTTCTCCACCAACATGCCCAATCGGGTGTTTTCCTCCTTGATCATTTTGATATATCGATCCCTGCTCATTTCAGATTTGACAACGTCATCGTCTTGTAAGACCTCACAAGCCAGTGAAATGGTTGCAATGGGGGTCTTTAATTCATGTGTCATGTTGTTGATGAAGTCACTTTTTAACTCGCTCAGTTGGCGCTGACGGTATATGGTACTGAATGAAAAAATGAACAATCCTATAATTACTGCCAACAATAAAACACTGATGGCCAACATACTCCACATCGATCCCAACAAATATTTCCGATTGTCCGCAAAAGAAACCTGAAGAAAAAACTCTTGCTCCAAGGCGTCCTCGGGAAACAAATTGACTTTAAAAATTTCTACTTCTTGATCAATTTTTGAAGACAAACTTTGCCAGAAAACAGTACCATTCTCTTTAACGACTCGGGCATGAAAGGGCATTTTCACTCCTTCCCGTTCTAAAAAACTCTGCAATAAATTCTTCAAGAGCACCGTATCCAAACGTTCCTCCACGGCAGGGATAATGTCTACCTCAATAAATGGTGTAGCTCCCAAAGCCCACTGAATACTGTCATCCTCTGGTGCCAATGGTGTTTGAATGGTTTTTTTTGCAAAATCTACCCGAACAATTTCCTCCAATGTCAAAGACATTGCGCGTTGCACATGCTCTGCAAACGCTTGCTCTCGCAAAAGATAGGTGTTATGAACCCAATAAACTTGAAGGGCCAACAAAGAAAGCATGGCAAAAGCTCCCAAACCCAGCCAAATTTTTACCCACTCCTTGCGCATGCCTGCAAATTAGTGAATATTGGTGGGTTGGGAGCCTTTGCTTAACCGTATTTAACAGACCAAAAGAGATCTTTACAATCAAGGAATCACCAATCGCTCTGTAAATATTTTTCCCGTTGATTGGATAACGATCAGGTACATTCCTCCCGATACATCGGGTTGGTCTAACCAAAATTCAAATTGAGTTTTGGATTGATTGTGCTTAATCATCTTGCCCATGCTGTCATAAACATGGTATAAACCATCTCCACCCTGTCCCCTCAAATCATTTGTTCCGGCGATGCTCTTTGGATTTGCCTCTATTGATTGGCAAGAAACATCAGACAACATAGGTTCAAACTGGATTTCGGCCAACGCTATGTCATTGGGTTCAGATTGTTCATAAGTCTGAATGTATACCTCATTGGCATTCCACTCATTGCCTGACCAATCCAAGACATCGGAATTATCAGGCAAAGACAATAAACCAAAAACGGAATATTCACCAAAAGCGCCAAACCAGTTGTAGCCATTTTTTATCAATGGTGCTGTAACCTCATTCAAGACAATGTGTCGATTGTTTTGGTCAAAATAATTTCTGCCTTCTGATTGGCTCATGCGCAACAAGGCATCCTGAGCGATGTCTATGCCATCCATTAGTTGTGTAAATTTTGAACATGCTACCCGCAACTCCCCGTTTATTTGATTGATTCCCTGTTCATAATCTGAAAATTGACATTCCTCAATCAGCAAAGGGGCATTGGATAAACCTTGTACTTTAATACCAAAAGGGTTGCCATTACCGGAGAACGTAACACTTCTAAAAGATAACGGTGTTCCTACCTCATCGCATTCCCAACCAACTCCTAACATGTCTGAATGGGAAACGGCCAATGAGCCCCGGTCCCAATGTTGATTCTCATTCCCTATCCAACGGGTAACATTGGCTCTAAGATGTGATTTAAATCCACTGGCTGATACGTGGTGCAATATGCAATTATCCATCAGGATCTTGTTGCCTTGAAAAACAACATCCACTTGAAAATCCTCATAAGCCCCCAGAGAATATAATTTCATTGCTGCAAGTTTCAACATTGTTCCGTTCAACCAGCGAGCTTTGTAACCAAATTGAATGGCACCACTGCTGCAGTGTATTCCCCCTTGAGCATCATTCTCTGAGTATAGCATGCAGCCTGAATCAATCTGCAATACATCATCATCCCTATCGTCTCCCGCCAGAACCAACATTGAACCATTACCAAAACTTATCGATGGATGATTTTTACTGCGAACGATAACAACCCCTGTTGATCCTGTGATGGGTTGTAATTCCAATGTCTTGTCTTCTGCAATTTTTAATATTCCCTCTTCAAAGATGAGTTTTGACTCATGATGAGCCAAAGCTATGGAAGTGCCATTGAAATGTATTTCCCCTCCCTCTAGGACTATAATCTCTCCACCCAAATTAACCAATGAAGAGAGGTCTTCTATAATAACCTTTGAACCCGCTCCAACAACCAGCCTACTACCATAACCCAAAATAACCGTTGACTTATCATACAAACGAATTGAAGAACCTGATGAAAGAGTCAATTGGCATTTATAATTCCCGTTTTCATCACCTATCCTTAGTTTTGTTTTGTCTTTTAAAACAAAACCAGATTGAGCACAATCTGCCATCAAGCGCATTTTCTTCATTGGCTCTTGCACAGATTCAATTGTCCCGCAATGAAATGGCGTTTGTGTATTCAAAGAAACCTCTTGGATATCATACAAAGTTGTAGGAAACAAATAATCATCTCCTATAGATCCGTAATTGTATGGATTACAGTTGTAATTGAATGCTGTGGATTGACCAAAATCAATAACGTCCAATTGGGTCAACAGCCATTGGATATTTTGGGGAGTCATGGCCACGTGTGGTTGATTTTGGCCAGATGGAATGTGCCAGAGGTCAAACGGAGTGCTGCCGCTATTCTGAATTAACGCGTCCAACATGGCCACATTCTGAATTCCACTATAACTCAAAGCGCTTTCAGTTGAAATAAAGCTGTGCTGGAGGGAATACTGCTCAGTTCCAATCTCATTACAAACCGACAAATAATCTTCATTCTCATTCACCACATCTACCAGCTCTTTAACGGAGGTTCTGAATCCTCCTGCCTTATAATCCAAAGGCATCGCAGCATTGCTTATGCTATAGGTGCCTGAGTATTCAGTGTAGGCAAAAAACAACAAATCCGAATACGTTTCACTGTAAATCAAATCAGCAATCACGCTCATGTCTTGGGTTGAAGCCGGATGCTCAGGATTACCTGGAACAGCAAACAAATGCATTTTAAACTCATCCCCTGAAAAAATGCTGGAGGCATCACAAGACGTTTCCAACAAGGGAGTCCAAATTGGATTCTGAAGATTTATACCCAATCCGCTCCCGTTTGCAATCGCCCAATTGATTGTCATTTTAGGCATTCCCAATGCTTGGAGATACCCTTGGAAATTTTCAAATTCCGCGGGATGAAGGGTTTGTCCATTTGAGCTGAAGTGCTGATAAATGAGCATTTCTTTTGCTGCTGGTCTGGTGAGTGCTTCGGTTTCAAATGCTTCCGCTTCTGCCGAAAATGGAGCCAAAAAATCAATGGTCGCTTGAATCGACAACGGAATATTGGCCCCAAGATGCGGAGAATCCCAGGAAATATAAATTCCCGTACAATGTTTCTCCGAATCTCTCTCCATTTCTGCCAAAGCCACTCTGGCTACTTGTCCTCCCATACTGGCTCCAGCGACAACCAAAGATTGATTGCCCTCTTTGTAGGCATTGCAAAGATGAATCAACCTTTTGAGCAACGCTGCATTGTGCACTATGGAGGCCGCGCCGTCCACAAAATCCAATAATATCAAATCATAGCCCCTTGAACGCAAAGCCAAAACAAAATCCTCAGATTGCGCCAACATAGGATAATTGACCTCGTCATGTCCCATAAATTGACACCAACCAAAATCGCCGAGTTGCCCCTGCCATTGCTGTAAATTGAAATCAATGCCCTCAACAAAAACAAAGGGCTTATCAAAGATACCATCCTCACTCCACAAAGTGTAGGCATTACCAGCCACCTCAGAGCCTTGGAAAGAAGTTGATATGCGCCATGGTAAATTTTCATTCTCCATCCACGGTGGGTTGTGTGGTAATAAACTACAACCCGTTACAGAACTTCCTTTTAACTTAGTGGATGTAAAAAAAGTTCCTTCACTTGAGGTCAATCGAAAATGAATAATTCTATCATTGGTTTCGTTGTCATAAGAAACAAAATAGGGGGCTCCCATATTCAGTAATCTCCATCCCTGTCCATCATCAAAATCAACTTCCCAAACACCTTCCAAGTTGGACCATTGATACATTTCTGAAACTACAAAACGCACAACTCTTTCACGCAAGGTTGCCTCGCTTGATGCTACAAAAAAAGCAATCTCACTTTTGTAAACGGAGTCAGTAAAAGCCTCTGGAACATAG
>JBEISW010000309.1:0-2725 GCA_040375215.1 Crocinitomicaceae bacterium
CAACCATATCCCCAAGATTATATCTCTGAAACACTGAGAAAAAGTGCATGGGGTGAGACACCCTTGGGTTTATATCCACACGAAGGAATCCAATCGAATTGGTCGCAGATCATGACTGATCTGGAAAGGGGATTTTCTGATGAACAGCGAAAAGAGTTACACCAAGTGTTGCACCGTCAGCACCTTGGAATAGCCCATGCGCAGCAACAGGTGAATATTGATCGTTTGTTGAATCAAAATGCCTTTGTTGTTGCTACCGGACAGCAGATTCATTTGGGATTAGGGCCCATGTATGTGGTTTACAAGATTGTTTCTACCATTGTATTGTGTAATCATTTGGAGAGGCAGTTCCCTGACAAGCAATTTGTCCCAATGTTTTGGATGGCGACAGAAGATCATGATTTTTTTGAAATCAACCATGTAGACATTTTCAAAGATCGATATACTTGGAACAAAGACAGTGAAGGGGCAGTGGGGGCGCTCGTTACAGACGATTTGCATGATTTGTTTGAATGGATGGAACAAAAATTTCAAAGAAATTCAGATGCGCTTTTGAGAATTGGTCAGTTGCGGAAGATATATTTATCGCCCCATCAAACTTTGGCCAAGGCTACGGCTGAATGGGTGAGCGATTTGTTTGGCGCTTTTGGATTATTGGTTATTGATCCAAATGACTTGGCATTTAAACGTGGGGCGAAAGGGTTGTTTGAGCAGGATCTGTTTGAAGAATCGTTGTTCAATGCATTCAATGATCAGGCAAATAGAATGAAGGCAGAGGGCATTGAACCTCCCGCACTGGCCCGAGAATGCAATGTGTTTTGGATGGATGAAAAGCGCCGGAGAATTGTGAAAACCCCTCAGGGTTTTGCCACCGTTGATGGTGAATTGAATTGGAGCACCGATGAAATGATGTCTGTGTTGAATTCAGATGCCATTGCGCATTTATCTGCCAATGTTTTACTCAGGCCTTTATATCAACAAACTATTTTACCTTGTTTGGCCTATGTTGCTGGACCAACGGAATATATATATTGGCTTCAAACGGCCAACGCTTTTGAAGTTTCAGGCCGATTAATCCCTGCGCTGATACACAGAAAAGGCGGGGTAATACTCAATGCTTCTCAAGCGAAAAAAGTGGATAAGTTGGATGTGTCACCCGCTGATTTGTTTTTGGATGAATCCAATTTGAAGGATGCGTTATTGAGAAAGACCTTAGGTGAAAATGATTTGGCGGTGCATGCCCAAGCCATAGAGGAGTCAATGATGGCGTATCTGCGTGTACTCTACAACTGGAAATCTTTGGAATTGCCCGAAGCCAAGAAACAAGCAGATGCTTTTTTGAAGGGTCAGAAAAAAATTGTGAATGCCGCAGTAAATCAACATTTAGAAAAGTTGTTTGATGAACCCGGTTGGAATGGTATTCGTGCGGTGTTGTTGGATGCTTTTAATGTGAAATCGCCCCAAGAGCGAAAGATGTTTTTCATTCAGAGTTTTTTGGATGATGGTGCAGCGTGGTTGTTTGCATTGTGCAAGGAGAAGTCTTACGATGAATTTTCTTCGTTTTGGATGATTGAATCTTAATTATGGATTTTTCCCATAGTTGATTGTCCGATTTTCCGCAGTTTTCCTCGATTCACGGGCTTATCTATTGATTTTTTTCATAGTTTTACGCCAATGAAATTTTACTCAAAAGACATTTCGTCGTCCATCGTAGTGTTTTTGGTTGCATTGCCATTGTGTTTGGGTATTGCACATGCCTCGGGTGTGCCTGTGATGAGTGGCTTGATTGCCGGTATTGTGGGTGGTGTAGTCATCGGATTTATGAGTGGGTCTCATGTTTCCGTGAGTGGGCCGGCCGCCGGATTGATCACATTGGTTGAGGCATCGCTCCACGATTTGTCTGGTGGAAGGGAGGCGTTAGTTTCACATGCGGCATTGCAGGCTTTTGCAGCGGCATTGGTGATTGCGGGTTTGTTGCAATTGATATTGGGTTTGTTAAAAGTGGGCAAATTGGCCGATTTTATTCCGGCGTCTGTAATCAAAGGCATGCTAGCAGCCATTGGATTGATGTTGATTTTGAAACAAGTACCCCATTTAGTGGGTTGGGATGCAGATGATTTTGGGGATGAGGGTTTTTTACAGCACGATGGCCAAACAACATTTTCGGAGATTAACATTGCCTTTGAACACCTCACACCCTTGGCCATATTGATTGGTGTTTTGGGTCTTTTGATACAATTTGTTTGGGATTCAAAATATTTAAAAGGATTGAAATGGATACAACTACTACCTGCGCCACTTATTGTTGTGGTAATGGGTGTGTTGTTCAATGGTTGGGCCAACAACACGGGGTCTGATTGGGCGATTGAAAAATCCCACTTGGTGAATATTCCCAATTTTTTGGCACCGGGTATGGCAGAATCGAGTATGATCGTTCCCAATTTTCGTGTTTTGGGTAATTGGCTGATATGGGTTATAGCCGTAAAAATCACACTCATTGCCTCCATTGAGTCCTTATTGAGCATTGAGGCATCGGATAAAATTGATCCTCATAAAAGGGTGACGCCGCCCAACAGGGAATTGGTAGCTCAAGGTGTGGGAAATACAATTTCTGGCCTTTTGGGTGGTATTCCTGTGACAGCGGTGATTGTTCGCAGCTCGGCCAACGTGAGTGCCGGAGCAATGAGCAAATGGAGCGCCATTTTTCATGGGGTTTGGTTAGCGG
>JBEISW010000097.1:0-7636 GCA_040375215.1 Crocinitomicaceae bacterium
GGTGCACAACGCCCGTAGCATTGCTAACCCAACCCACTGCTACTAACTTTGTTTTATTGGTCAACAAGTTACCATAGCCCTCTTTCCAAGAACAATCTTCATTGAGTGGGATTATCCTTAAAACTGCTTTTGTTCTTTGACACAACAACTGCCATGGAACTATATTGGCATGATGCTCTGATGTAGCTATGAGAATTTCGTCTCCTTCCTTTAAAAAGACATTTCCCCATGCTTGAGCTACCAAGTTGATTCCATCCGTGGTCCCTTGCGTAAAAATAATTTCTTCCGTTGAACCTGCGTTGACAAAGGATTGAATAGTGGATCTAGCTTCTTCCATTCTTCCCGTGGCCAAATTGGCCAAATAATGTGCTCCGCGATGAACATTGGAATTGTACTGCTGATAGTACTCAACGATACTGCTAATCACTACATCAGGCTTCTGAGTGGTGGCCGCGTTATCAAAATACACCAAGTCGTTTCCCCTTACTCGCTGATGCAGTATGGTAAACTCTTTTCGGATATCCAATATGTCTGAACCGACACTCATACTTCATCAGCGATGATACGGCCTCTAGCAGACAACTCTTGCTTCACAAAAGTCACCACTTCAGCATTATTGGAACGATTAATCACCTCATTGACATAAGCTGAAACCAACAACTGCTTTGCTCCCAAGGCACTTAATCCTCTTGCTCTTAAATAGAACAAAGCTTCTTCATCAAATTGACCTGTTGTTGATCCATGGCTGCATCGAACATCATCTGCATAAATCTCCAACTCTGGCTTAGAGTCCATTGTTGCATCATCACTCATCATGATATTCTTATTGCTCTGATATGCCTCTGTCTTTTGTGCATCCTTCCTGACGAAAACCTTACCATTAAACACGCCCTTAGACTTGTCATACAAAACACCTTTGTAAAGCTCATTAGAGGTGCAATTGGGCACTCGATGATCCACCACAGTGTGGTTATCTATCAATTGACCGTCTTGAGGTAGATAGAATCCTGAAAGTGCAGCATGAGCATGCTCACCATTCAAACTCATCCACAAGTTGTTTCTTGTCCACCCTCCATTCAATGTATGGGTAAGAACATTGCAATGCGATTTGCTCGCCTCATCTACCCTGATGTCCAATATTTGAAAAAAGGAATCATCATTGTCCTGAATAATATCCAAATCTAAATGACTGCCCTCCATCATGGTGACATCCAATAGCGCATTGCAAAAGCCATTGAGTTTTCCTATAAAATGCAAAACAACTTTGGCACTTGCATTCTCACCCACTGTTAACTCAAAGGAAGGTTGCGTCCAAGCCCAATCCTCAATGCTTTTTATAACAAAATGAAATGGCTCATCAAAGCTTTCATTTGACGCTATGTCCAATGAAAAAGCATTTGTAACCGCTGCTTGATTGAGACAACCAAAAAAACCAGGCCGTATTTTTGTTTTGACGAGAGAAACTGCTTGAAATTCAGGGTCCGAATTTACCTCTGATCCTTGCAAAATCCACTGTCCTTGATTCAACTTTTGCGTTCTAGTGTACTTCCAGTCCTCCATTTTAGAATTGGGAAATTCCATACCAGACAACGCATCCTCAATAGCATCATGATTTTGATGCTTGATTGTATCATAAGTCAAAGTGGCATCCAACCACTTTTGAATAGAATGATTCAACACTCGTTCCATTACGCAACGGTTTCTTTGATCCAATCGTAACCTTTCTCCTCCAATTCCAAAGCCAATTCTTTGGTTCCAGTTTTCACGATGCGTCCTTTGTACAAAACGTGAACAACATCAGGAACGATATAATCCAACAAGCGCTGGTAATGGGTAATAACGATGAACGAGCGCTCGGGTGAACGCATCGCATTCACGCCTTGTGCAACAATGCGCAATGCGTCAATGTCCAACCCAGAATCTGTCTCATCTAAAATGGCCAACTTGGGTTCCAACATCGCCATTTGAAAAACTTCGTTCCTCTTTTTCTCACCACCGCTGAATCCTTCATTGACTGCTCTGTGTGCCAACTGGCCATCCAATTCAACCAATGTTGATTTCTCCTTGACCAAAGCCAAAAAATCTTTGGCCGACAACGCCTCTTGACCTCTGTGCTTTCTCACCTCACCAACAGCTGCTTTTAGAAAGTTCATATTGGAAACGCCTGGAATCTCAACGGGATATTGGAAGGCCAAAAAAAGTCCTTCACGCGCTCTTTCTTCTGGAGCCATTTCCAATAAATTCTTGCCATTAAAGATAACCTCCCCACCCGTCACCTCATACTCTTCACGACCCGCCAAAACGGAAGCCAAAGTAGATTTACCAGAGCCATTGGGGCCCATGATGGCATGTATTTCACCTGGCTTAACCACCAAGTTCAAACCTCTCAAAATTTCTTTCTCCCCTATGGAAGCTTTTAAGTCATTGATTTCAATCATAACGTCTATTTTTATCCTACACTTCCCTCCAATGAGATGGCCAATAGCTTTTGGGCTTCTACTGCAAACTCCATTGGAAGTTTATTCAACACTTCTTTTGCGTAACCGTTCACAATCATACTGATCGCTTGCTCTTCATCCAAGCCACGTTGCAAACAATAAAAAATTTGATCTTCACCTATCTTGGAAGTAGTAGCTTCATGCTCCACTTGAGCTGAAGAATTATTTACCTCGATATAAGGAAAAGTATGCGCTCCACTGGTATCCGTCATCAATAAGGAATCACACTGCGAAAAATTTCTAGCATTCTTAGCGCTAGAATTAATCTGCACCAATCCACGGTAACTGTTGTTGCTATTACCTGCACTGATACCTTTAGAAATAATGGTGCTGTGTGTATTTCTTCCGATGTGAATCATCTTGGTTCCTGTATCTGCTTGCTGAAAATGGTTGGTTACAGCAACAGAATAAAATTCACCCACGCTGTAATCACCTTTCAATACACAGCTTGGATATTTCCATGTTACTGCTGATCCTGTTTCTACCTGTGTCCAAGAAATCTTGGATTTGTATCCATCGCACAACCCTCTTTTGGTAACGAAATTGAATACGCCACCTTTACCATCTTTGTCGCCGGGATACCAATTCTGAACTGTGCTGTATTTGATCTCTGCCTTTTCCATGGCCACCAATTCCACAACTGCAGCATGCAATTGATTCTCGTCACGTTGTGGTGCAGTACAACCTTCCAAATAACTCACATAACTCTCCTCATCGGCAATCAGCAAAGTCCTTTCAAATTGGCCAGTTCCTGCTTCATTGATTCGGAAATAGGTGGACAACTCCATGGGACATCTAACTCCCTTTGGTATGTAACAAAAGGAACCATCTGTGAAGACCGCTGAATTCAAGGCTGCGTAAAAATTATCTGTTCTAGGAACTACTGTTCCCAAATATTTCCTAACCAAATCTCCATGCTCTTGAACCGCTTCAGATATGGAGCAAAAGATAATGCCCAACTCTGCCAACTTCTCTTTGAATGATGTTGCAACAGAGACACTGTCCATGACAAAATCCACCGCTATTCCATTCAAACGCTTTTGCTCATCCATGGATATGCCCAGGCGATCCATTGTCTTGCGCATCTCAGGATCTATCTCATCTAGGCTATTGTACTTGGGTTTAGACTTGGGCGCAGAGTAATATGATATTGCTTGAAAATCCGGTTTGGTATAATGAACATGTGCCCATTCTGGTTCCTTCATTCCTTGCCAAATTTTAAAAGCCTCCAATCGCCAATCCAATAACCACGATGGCTCATTTTTCTTGGCAGAAATCACGCGAATGATTTCCTCATTGAGTCCTGCAGGAATTTTCTCTGATTCGATGTTGGTCGTAAAACCAAACTCGTAATCCTTACCTGTTATTTCGTCTAATATTTCCATGCCTTAAATTGAAAAGCTTTCTCCGCAACCACAGGTTCTAGAGGCATTGGGGTTATTAAAAACAAAACCTTTACCATTCAAACCTCCGGTGTACTCCAACTCAGTTCCAATCAAATAAAGAAAACTCTTGCGATCCACAACAACCTTCACTCCGTTGTCTTCAAAAACCTGATCACCTTCTTGCATTTCATGATCAAATTTTAATTGATACATCAATCCGCTGCAACCACCGCCTTCGACTCCTACTCTTACAAATGAATTCGCAGGATGGTTCTCATCAGCCATTAATTTGGCCACTTGCATTTTTGCACTTTCTGATACTTTAATCATGTCATTTCTTATTTAGAATTTTTCTAAATAGCTTATTTGGTGCAAAAATACACCTTTTAAGGGATTGACAAAAAATAAAACATCAATTAATCAATGCAAAGAATTGAGCTTTTCAGCAGCCGCAATGAGTTCATGATCCTCTTTGGCAAAGCAGATTCTGAAAACCCTATTGTCAGAAAAGTCATTGTAAAAAACAGAAGTAGGAATCAAAGCCACTCCTTGATTGGCAACCCATTCTTCTGCCAATTGCGTATCACTCAAGCTTGAATCTCCTTTAAACCGCATCAATTGAAAATAGGTCCCTGACGTTGGCATCATCTCCAATAGTGGGTGATGCATATACGACAATAACAAATCACGTTTGGCCTGGTACATGGGTGAAATAGAATCATACAACGTAAGATCACTCATGTAATCAGCGATGGCATATTGAAATGCAGAATTACAAGTGAAAACATTGAATTGATGTTGCTTTCGGAAAGACGTCATCCAATCCTCCGGACTTATGGCATATCCCAACTTCCAGCCCGTTGCATGAAAAGTCTTTCCAAATGAAAATGTGAGCATCAATCTATCCCGTAACTCAGGGTATTCCATCATACTATAATGAACTTGACCATCAAACACAATATGCTCGTATACTTCGTCGGAAATAATAAACAGATTGTTTTCCAAAACAACTTTTGCTATTAAATCTAGCTCTTCTTTTCTCCACACTTTCCCACTTGGATTGTGGGGATTGTTCAGAATGATCAACTTGGTTCGGGATGTAATGGCCGCTTGAAGAGCTGTCTGGTCCAAAGAAAAATCAGGATAATGCAAATCCACCCATTTCACTATACCACCATTCAAGGCTATGGCTGGCGCGTAACAATCATAAGCCGGGCCAAACAAGACCACTTCATCTCCCTTCTGAATCAATGACCCGATAGCAGTAAAAAGAGCTTGAGAAGCGCCTGCTGTTATGGTAATCTCGCTTTGCCAATCATAATGCACGCCATTTCTCCGCATTAATTTCTCTGCGATGCGTTGTCTTAAAATAGGAACACCGGGCATAGGAGCGTACTGATTGTGTCCATCTTTCATTGCTTTGGTCACCAAATCAATTAACAAAGAATCAACCGGAAAAGTTGGGAAGCCTTGTCCCAAATTAATGGCCTTATGCTCTGTGGCCAACTGCGACATGACGGAAAAAATAGTTGTTCCTACATGTGGCAATTTATCAACTGGAAATGACATTTTAAATGCATTTAAAATAATCAAATGGCTCAAGGCAGTCTCCACATTTGTACAAAGCTTTACAAGCAGTTGTTCCAAACTGGGAAACCATAATGGTATTGGTGGATGAACATCTTGGACATGCTATGTCCTTCACCTTACCCATAAGCAGACCCTTGTCTGCTGAACCTTTTTCAGGCGGTGCAATACCTGTAGATCTCAATTTCTCGCGCGCCTCATCGGTCATCCAATCTGTTGTCCAAGGCGGAGATAGAACGGTATCAACAACAACATTCTTCACTTGGAGTTCTGCTAAAACCTCGATAATATCCTCCTCAATAGCCTTCATAGCAGGACATCCACTGTAAGTAGGAGTAATAACAACATGCCACTTCTTATTGCCTTCATCCCAGGTTAAATCCCGAACAATACCCATCTCAATGACATTGAGAATAGGAATCTCGGGATCTTCTACCATCTTGAGGTATTCCCAAATCAAATCAGCTTCAACCTCTACCATTTGGAATTGGGATATGCCCTTTGTAAAAATTGCATTTCGGCCAAAATAAATCCCAAATGCTCTGAATGTTTACCTTCCTTGCCACCCTTCTGCATCCAAACGTCAGCAGGAACAGAAACATTGGCCTCCTGAAAAACTGCCGAAACTATTCGGTCGAAGGTATCTTTTAATGTAACATTGTCAACACCGATTCCTTTTGAAATCGCGTCTACTTCATGAACAGAATTGGTCATTAACTCTCCGGTAAATTCCCACAATTCATTCATTGCATTTTGCAAACGACGGTGGCTTTCTTCTGTACCACCTCCCATTCGCAAAATCCAATCTCTGCTGTGTTGAAAATGATACCGTACTTCCTTGATGGACTTCTGCGCGAAGCCTTGTAAAAAAGTATCACTCGACTTTTCCAGCGCTTCCAAAAAATGATAATACCATGTAGAAAAAACAAATTGTCTGGCTATCGTCTTGGCATAATCACCATTGGTGATCTCCACAATCAGCGCATTTCTATATTCCCAAGCATCACGCAAGAATGCGTAATCATCCTCTGATTTACCCAAATTCTCTTTGAGCGCAATTTCCTTGTACAATGATGTTGCCTGGCCTATGTAGTCCAATGCCACATTGCTCAGAGCAATATCCTCTTCAATAGCTGGTCCATGACCGCACCACTCTGACAATCGTTGTCCTAAAACCAACAATGTATCCGCAATGGTGAGATAATATTCTTTGTGTTCCATAAGCATCACATGTGTCCCACTTCCGGTGGAATTTCATAAAAAGTTGGATGGCGGTAAACCTTATCATTGGATGGATCAAACAAGGCTTCCTTGTCACCAGGAGATGACGCCGTAATTTGCTCACTTGGAACTACCCAAATGCTCACACCTTCCATTCTTCTTGTATAGACATCTCTTGCATTTTCAATAGCCATCTGCGCATCTGCTGCGTGCAAACTACCCACGTGCTTGTGCGCCAAACCTGCCTTTGAACGAATAAAAATTTCCCAAATGGGCCAATTGCTTTTTTCCATAACTGTTTTGCTATGCCACGAAAATACAAGATTTCAAATGCAAACAACTGCTCAATATCAGCTTTGTTCAGAACTTCAAATAATTTCAAAAGAAAAATGCAGCCGCAAAACCAAGCAGGATGACGAGAAACTTCACACGATTAAAACGATGTCCCTCTTCTGCCTCAAACAAAATCATGGTAGATACATGTAAAATTATACCCATCAAAACTGCCATAACGTAGGGCAAAAGTTGCTCTGAATGGAACAACTCCCACTGTTCTCCAAAATGAAAGAACAAGGCCCCCGCAGGTGCTACCATCGCAAAAAACACAGCTGCTGTAAATGCCTTCCATTTTTCTTTGACCATGGCCAACAGCAAGGCTGCAAAAACGAACGATTCTGTAAATTTATGGAATGAAATCCCCATCAATAATGACTGGCCATGATGGTGATGCTCATGTCCATGGTGCAATGCTTCCTCTGTCATTCCAAATGGCATACCCTCGATAAACGCGTGAATCCATAAAGAAATAGAAACCATCCAATAAAACTTGGCGCCAACATGGTTATGAGCATGTGCGTGTCCATGTTCAACACCATGTGAGAAATAGTCCAAAATAATTTGCAATAAAAATCCGCACAAGATAAATACCCCAATACCCTCACCACC
>JBEISW010000306.1:0-2750 GCA_040375215.1 Crocinitomicaceae bacterium
GAGAACATGAAAAGGTAAAGAGAATTCCACCCGACTTTATCTTACGAATAGCTGCCTCATTGATTTTCCGATAACCTTGCACCGCTTTGTGCTTTGCACTCAAATGCTTGGCAAAAGCGGGAGGATCCAACACGATCACGTCATAATCACTGCCAACGGTTTTGATATATTCCACAGCATCTGCCTTGATAACAGCATGTTTATCTTCTCCGTAACCATTGAGGGCCACATTGATCAATGTCAAATCCAAAGCCGATTGAGAACTGTCCAAACTGTCCACATGAATGGCTCCCGCTTGCAAAGCAGTCAAAGAAAATCCGCCACTGTAGCAGAACGTATTCAATACTTTTTTTCCTTTTGAATACTTGCCTAAGAGTTTTCTGTTTTCTCTTTGGTCGATGAAAAAACCGGTCTTTTGCCCCGTCTCCCAATCAATGGAATATTTCAAATCCCATTCTTGGGCTTGAATCTCCACCATGCTTCCAAGGGCGTAATAGGGTTCTTGACCCCCATTTTTTTCAGCTGGTTTGACGTAAATCGCCTTCCAATCTCGACCCACCTTTTGCATAGCATCCGCTATATCCTTGGCATTGCGCAACATTCCATGACTGTGTGGTTGTAAAACAGCCACATTGTCATAAACATCAATAATCAATCCTGGCAAGCCATCTCCTTCACCGTGTACCCATCTAAAAATATTGGTTGACGTATTGTCAATCAAACCCATATTCATTCTTGAATCCCAAGCCTTTTGAAGTCGGTTCACCCAAAAGTCAGCATCAACCACACTGTCTTTAAAGTCAATGATTCTAACACAAATTGAACCCTCATGAAAATGACCTTGGCCCAAAAATTGACCTTTGGCATCCACTACTCTAACCCATTGACCATCTTCAGGAATTTGATTGACACTAGCAACAGCACCTGAAAAAACCCAAGGATGTTTTCTACGCAGGGATGCTTCTTTACCTGGTTTTAATTGTATGGTAGGAATTGATATACTCATATTTATTTGTTTTTAAAGTCACCCCAAAGTTGTTGCATCCATTGATCTAAGGAATGCTCCTTACTGTTGTGAGCGGCTTGATAAAATTTTTCTGTTCTGATTTCTTTTGGAAGATAATCTTGCAAGATAAAGTGATTGGGAAAAGAATGGGCATATTGATATTGCTGACCGTATCCCAACTCTTTCATCAATTTGGTGGGAGCATTGCGCAGATGAATGGGCACTGGCAAATCCCCTGTTTCATGCACTTTGGCAATGGCCGCATCAATGGCCAAGTATGCAGAATTGCTTTTGGGAGAAGTCGCCAAATAAATGGCGCATTCGCTCAAAGGAATTCTGGCCTCGGGCATTCCGATTTGATGGACAATATAGGCTGTAGCTTGCGCAATCAACAGGGCGTTGGGGTTGGCCAAGCCAACGTCCTCTGCAGCTAAAATCATCATGCGTCTTGCGATAAACATGGGATCCTCTCCACCAACAATCATTCTTGCCATGTAATACACAGCAGCATCTGGGTCACTTCCTCTGATGGATTTGATGAAAGCGGAGATGATATCGTAGTGCTGTTCGCCATTCTTATCATAATGAGCGGCATTGGCATTGGCCCACTTCTCAACATCAGCGTTTGTTAACACAGGAGGTTGCGGCAAATGATCCACTACTAACTCCAGAATATTGAGCAACTTTCTAGCATCCCCACCGCTGTATCGAATCAATGCCTCCGTTTCTTGAACAACAACAGATTTGGCTTTGATGATTTCATCGGATTGAACGGCACGATGAATGAGACTCTCCAAATCTTCACGGGTATGATTTTCCAAGACATAAACCTGACAACGAGAAAGCAAGGCGTGATTGACTTCAAAAGAAGGGTTCTCTGTTGTGGCACCAATCAATGTAATCCAACCTTTCTCCACTGCACCCAAAAGCGCATCTTGTTGTGATTTAGAGAAACGGTGAATCTCATCGATGAAAAGGATTGTTGACTTTTGAAACAACCCTGTTCGCTTGGCTTCATCGATGACTTCTCTGATTTCCTTAACACCTGAGTTGATAGCGGAAATTGCTTTAAAGGGTCTGTCAACAGAAGCTGCAATAACAGAGGCCAATGTTGTCTTTCCTACACCAGGCGGTCCCCAAAGAATCATACTGGGAATGCGCCCTGCTTCAATGGCGCGTCTGAGCGGCGCATTTTCACCCAATAAAGCTTTTTGCCCGATGTAATCAGACAAACTTTGAGGGCGCAAACGTTCCGCTAATGGTATCATGCAATTTGAAAATACCTCAGTGACTTCTCATGAGGTGTGACTATTTCGAATGCATACTTTCCAGAGTGTCTTCCATTGGTTTTAAAGACAAAGGAATGATCACCTTTCTCAGAATGAGTATCTTGAATAACCTCTATAATACTCCTATTTTCATCTATCACTGAAACCTTCAACTGCATGGACTGCAGTAATTGAAGACGAATAGAAACCTGTCCATCTTGAATTGTGGTTTCAGCATCCAAAGCGGGATATTTGGCCTGAACATTCTGACGTCCCATCATGTGCAACAAACGCTTATACAAGATAAAAACCAAAATGGCTACCAAGGAAACCAAAAGGGCATCGCGCAATAATTCAAATTGACTCATATTACAAACTGATTATTCCTTCAATTTTACCTACCGCTTCATAACGAGCGAAAATACTATCGGCATCCATCATGATTTCCTTGATGGTTAAACTGGTGTATTTGCCAC
>JBEISW010000247.1:0-3525 GCA_040375215.1 Crocinitomicaceae bacterium
AGAAGGTGTTGCTGAAGGAAAAGCATTGGATATTTGGCAAACAGCGCCAATCAATCTATATGATTCTCGTACAGTTGGCTCAACGAATGATTATTCTAAAACAGCTGATTCTGATGTTGTTGTGATCACTTCAGGTTTGCCAAGAAAACCAGGAATGTCGAGAGATGACTTGATTGCTACCAATGCAGGGATCGTGAAAACGGTAACTGAAAATGTGGTCAAATATTCACCGAATGCAATAATTATTGTGGTGTCAAACCCATTAGATGTGATGACTTACTGTGCTTATTTGAATGCGAAAATTGATTCTAAGCGCGTCTTTGGAATGGCTGGTGTATTGGATACAGCACGTTACCGCGCATTCCTTGCAACAGAGTTGAATGTTTCTCCTAAAGATATCCAAGCGGTATTGATGGGTGGTCATGGTGATACGATGGTTCCTCTGCCTCGCTACACGACGGTTGCTGGTATTCCGGTAACGGAAATGATCGGTGAAGAGAAATTGAACGAAATCATCGAACGCACGAAATTTGGTGGTGGTGAAATCGTGAAACTTCTTGGTACTTCTGCATGGTACGCACCAGGTGCAGCAGCCGCTCAAATGGTTGAAGCAATTGTTCGTGACCAAAAAAGAGTTTTCCCTGTTTGTGCTTGGTTAACTGGTGAGTATAAGTTGAACAATATCTATATGGGTGTTCCAGTGATCTTAGGTAAAAACGGAATCGAGAAAATCATCGAATTGCAATTGAACGCCGAGGAGAAAGCTCTTTTGGATTCATCAGCTAAGGCAGTAAAAGAAGTAATGGAAGTACTGGACAAAATGAATGCACAAGCATAAGTTGTCTTTCCTAAAAAAGTAAAAAGGTTGTTCAATAGAACAACCTTTTTTTATTTGGTCAATTCACTTAATTCTTTTCCTACCCATGTGCCTATGGCCACTCCCATTCCACCCATTCTCACTCCCACAAACACACCATCGTGAATTTTTTGAATGATAGGACCTTTGCTTTTGCCCATGCCCATGATACCTGACCAACTGCAGTCAATCTCGATGTCATTCTTATTCAAAAGTTCACACAAGAAATTCTTCAGATAAACTTGATTATCCAGATTATCAGCAATAATGTCAGTTGACTCTTCTTCTTCAAACAAATCGCGCCCTCCACCTATTAAAATTCTCTTTCCGATACTTCGGAGATAAACATACCCTTCCCTGATGTGGAAACTCTGATTCCAAGGCTTCTCCAAGACTTCACCCGTGACCAAGACTTGATTCCGGGCTGGAATAACATCCAAACCTGGTAACAATTGACTTGCAAATCCGTTGGTACAAACAACAATATTCTTAACAGGGACATATTCCTTCCTGATGATCAAACCAGGTCCTGAAACATCCAAGGCATCAATGGATAATCCAAACCTAAATTCTACGCCAATAGCACTACATTTCTTTTGCCAAGCTTGAATCATTTTCCCCGGGTGAAGGATTCCTTCACCTTTAATTCTTACAACCGATTGCACTCCGTGAAATCCCCATTCATTTTTTGCCAGAGAATATGGTTTAAAGGTCAAATGCTCTTCTGCCTGCGCATTGAGTACATCAAGCGCACCCTCAATTTCATCACTCAAATGTTCATTTTCTTTTCGAAAAATTTCAAAACCATCATTCTGATGAAAATCCATTTCAATGTCTGGAATATAAGATCTAAGCAAATTGAGACCTTTCCAGCGCATGGCCATAGTAGAAAAAACGTGTTGAGCAGATTGATTCTTAAGGTCAGCAATAATCTCAGATGGACTACCGTAGCATGCAAATCCCGCATTTCGAGTAGATGCGCCGAATGACACAAAATCTCTCTCCAAAACAACTACTCGCGCATCTGGGTGCACCAATTTGATGTGAAAGGCAGTGCTCAGTCCAACTATTCCACCACCAATGATAGCGAAATCAATATTTTTTAACCAAATTTCGTGTTCCCAATAACTAAAATTCATATTTTTACGTATAGAAATCATGCTAAGATAAAAGCAGGTCATTCATGAACTACACAAGCGCTATCAAATATTCCTTTTTGGTCATTGTCTTCATTGCGCTGAATGCATTGAAAAGCTTGTCACAAAACAACAGTGTCATCACCTTGTTGATTACCGTCAAAGACGAAGAAAACGAAACCAAGTTAGGTGGTGCTTCAATGACCATTTATAAGAATGGCGGACAATTTGAGGCGCTCACAGTTCCTGAAAGTGGTAAGATTAAAAAAGAATTGCAACTTGGTCATACCTACGACATCAAATTTGCCAAAGAGGGTTATGCCCAGAAAATCGCTAGAATCGATACCCGCAATGTTCCCAAGGAAGAACAACCAGGGGGCTATGAGTTTACGATGGAAGTGTTTTTATTTAAACCTCCTTCCGGTTTCAATACAGATCTTCTAAAAGAACCAGCTGCCAAGGCCATATACATGAGTGACATTGACAAAGTAGATTGGGACGAAGAGTATATTAGGAAGCAGAAAGAAAAAATAGATGCTGAGTGGAAACGCGTTAAGGATGCGCGCAAAGCGGATGAGGCTAAATACAAGGAATTTGATAAACTCATTGCAGAAGGAGATGATGAGGTTATAGTGAAGCGCTATGAAAACGCAATTGCCAAATATGAAGCTGCGCAAAAACTTTTTCCTGGTGATGCACTTCCCAAGCAAAAAATAGCAAAGGTTCAAGAATTGATGGGCCAAGCAGATGAAGCCAAAAAAGAGGAGGCGCGATACCGCATGTTGCTCATTGATGGCGAAGAGGCCATGAAAAACAAACAATGGGAAGTTGCTCAGGCCAAATTCAATGAGGCTAAAAAAATGAAGCCCAAAGAAAAGGAACCCAATGAGAAATTGGCTGAGTTGGAAAAGCGCATGAAAAATGCAGCCAAGTATGCGCAATACGACGCTGTTTTAAAGGATGCTGATCGACTTTTTGAAGCCGAAAAATGGGAAGAGTGCATGGCCAAATACAAAGAAGCCTCCAATATGGTTCCGGAGGAAACTTATCCAAAAGAGCGTTTTGCGAGAGCTAAGGAACTAATGGAAAAAGCCAAATTGGATGCAGAGGCTCAAAACAAAAAAAACAAGAGATACAATGATCTTATCGCTTTAGGACAAAAAGGCATTGATAAAAAAGATTATTCTACCGCCATTGTCAACTATCAAGAAGCCGCGAGCATAAAACCAGACGAGCAACTGCCCAAGGACAAGATTGATGAAATCAATCGATTGCTAAAAGAGCAAGAGGATGCAATTCAGGCCAAGAAGGTCAAAGAGAAGGAAGATTTAGAGGCGGCTAAAAAAAGAAAAGAGTATGAGGCCGTTTTAAAGAATGCAGATGAAATGTTCAAATCTGCTGCTTCAAAAGATTTAGCCAAACTTTCTCAATCCAAAGAATTCTATAATCAAGCATTAGGGATACTGCCCGCCGAAGCCTATCCACAAGCTCAAATAGCTGAAGCAGATGCGTTCATCACCAAGGTAAAGAGTG
>JBEISW010000277.1:0-3045 GCA_040375215.1 Crocinitomicaceae bacterium
ATTTCCCTCTCAAAAATGGTGAAATCCTGAAAATGAAATTGACTCAGCGCCATAAAATGCTTCTCCGGAGATTGAATACGAATAATCAAACGACATTCATCTAAGCGCTTTTTAACCAATTTAGGAAGATAAATCTGTTCAAGAACCAGCTTCTTCAATTCAAACAACTTTTGATCATACAATTCATTCCACTCTTCTTGATCCAAAAAAGCTGAGACTCCCCAATATTTGCACAAATCCAAATTCATAAAACAAAGTTAATGGCATGGTGTTAGATAAAGGAATGATTATTTTTGTAATTATGGAAAAGAAATTTTACTTGATGCTTTGTCTCATCGTTTTTGGATTATCCCTGAGCGCGGCACAACCTCAAAAAACCATTATTAAGGGAAGTTATACGCAGAACAATTTCAAGACCATGATTATTTGGTCGACCATTGGAAAAGTCATGGAAGTTGTGGACTCCACTAAATTGGTTAATGGTCAATTTGAATTCAAACCCCGATACTACAAGCAAGGAATGTATCTCATTGGCGTAGCTGAAAGCAATCATGTCCCGCTGCTTTTAGACAATGAACCTATGATTGAATTGAGTGCCAATGGGCCTAAAATGGAAACCAATCTCAAATACCTACAATCCAAACAAAATATCGCTTACATAGAATACATTCCCAAAGAAATCAAAATCAACAATGCCATTCGTGCAGCCCACAAAAAGGAAGGGAATGACAGCACCATTATCCGTCTAAAAGAAGGTCGTCTAGCGGAAATGAGAGATTCATTGCGTCAGGCCCATTTAGGTACTTTCCTAGACAAACTAATAGGTTGGAAGAGTGATATTCTTCCTTTGCGAAAATCTACGTTCTGGAATAATTTTGACTTTAATGACACTGCAATTGTTCGGTGCACAGTGCTCAATGATCGTATTCAGCGTTACATGCGCAAATTCTCAAAAGGTGAAAACGCTGGCTACATTCAATGTATTGAAGAAATCTTAACCAAAGCATCCATTAATGAAGCCGTTTATGAATTTGCTGTATACCAATTAATCACTGGATTCTTTGAAAGCGGCATGGATAACATTACTGCATATTTGATAGATCAAAAATTGAATGGTGAAAGCTGCGGTGAAGATGACATCCACAAATTGCTCACTAAAACAGCCAACTCCATTCAGCAATTAACCGTTGGTCACAACCCTCCCAATTTCCAAGCAAAACTGAGGGATGGAAGCGCATTTGAATTAAAAAATTCAGTTGCAAAAAACAAATACACCGTTCTCATGTTCTGGAGCTCTTGGTGTGAGCATTGTAAAGCTGCTGCTCCTGAAATCAAAGCATTTCACGAAAAATACAGCAAGGAAAAGATTATCCTTGTGGGATACAGTTTGGACAACAATCAACAAATGTGGGAAAACGCGCTCAATGAGAGAGGATTTGTATTCCCCAATATTTTTGGCGGAAAACAATGGGAATCACCAGTGTCAAAATTGTACAAGGTCAATAAAACGCCCTTGTTTTTTGTAATGGATCAAAACGGCACCCTTCAACTTAAGGCCAAGAGCATTCAAGAAGTAGAGAAATTTATAGGTGGTTCCAAGTAAGCCTTTTCTATCTTTGTTTCGATAATCAGTTTTCAAATTACTAATGGACCCTTCCCGATGTACATCAAAATCACCAAAGAGCTGCTCGCAGAGATTCGCCGCTCCATCGCTGAAGGGAGGGATACTGCATTAGATAAACTCACATCTGAACTTCACCCTGCTGACTTAGCAGAGCTCATCAATGAGTTGCGCCCTGAAGAGGCGGTGTATTTATACCGCACTTTGGATGAAGTGCGCGCAGCAGATGTCATGTTGGAATTGGATGAGGATGTCCGCAATCAACTTTTAAGTACACTTACGTCTAGGGAAATTGCAGAAGACCTCATTGAAAACTTCAACAGTGACGATGCGGCTGATGTGATTGCAGAATTACCAGAGGAGAAACAAGAAGAAGTAATTGCGCTGATTGAAGACAGCGAAGCCGCCAGCGACATCATTGATTTGATGAACTATGAAGAAGGTACTGCTGGAGCGCTGATGGCCAAAGAGTTGATTAAGGTTAATGCGCATTGGAGTGTGGCTATGGCCATCAGAGAGATGCGAAAGCAAAGTGAGGATCTTGATAGCATATACACCATCTACGTGGTGGATGATTTCAATAAAATTATTGGCACGCTAAGCATGAAGATGTTGATCTTTTCATCAGCCAGTCTTAGAACATCAATCAGTGAATTATACACCAATAAAAAAGTGTATACCGTCAACACGGCAACCCCTGTCGAAGAGGTGGCCAATGTGATGAAAAAATACGACCTTGTTGTCATTCCCGTGTTGAATGACAGCCAGGAATTGGTTGGTAGAATTACCATTGATGATGTCGTTGATGTTATCCAAGAAGAAGCTGATAAAGATTACCAATTGGCTTCAGGTATCTCTGAAGACGTAGAATCCAGCGATAGTATTTGGACTTTGACCAGAGCACGTTTGCCTTGGCTCCTTATTGGTATGGGTGGTGGAATGAGCAGTGCGTATATCATTGGCTTGTACGATATCACTGAAAACCCACAAATGGCTATTTTCATGCCGCTCATTGCCGCTACAGGAGGAAATGTTGGGGTACAATCAGCGGCGCTTGTTGTAAAAGCTTTGGCCAATCAAAGCGAATTGGATGAAACCGTTTGGAGAAAAATATTAAAAGAATTTGGAGTTGGCGCATTCAACGGCTTAATATGCTCCATCATCATATTCCTTACCACACAATTGTTTCACTTTGATATTGGAATGAGCCTTACTGCAAGCATTGCTTTATTTAGTGTAATTGTATTTGCTAGTGTTTCAGGAACCTATATTCCATTAACGCTTCACAAATTTGGAATAGACCCCGCTTTGGCTACTGGACCTTTCATCACTACTACCAATGACATCATTGGTCTTATCATTTATTTCGGTGTAGGACATGTCTTACTACAGCAATTCCTGTCGGTTCCATTTAATATCTTTCA
>JBEISW010000032.1:0-12975 GCA_040375215.1 Crocinitomicaceae bacterium
ATAATCTACCATGTTTTCCACCCAGCGATACGCCATTCTGATTTCAAAACGCTTCAATGGAGAAAAGAAAGCCTCCGCTTGAGCTGTAGTAGAAACGCTTTTTCCTTGCAATGGATAGACCTTTAACAAACCAGATTGATCCCAATCCATGACCACTTGTTGCTTAAAATTAGTTTGAAATGCATCAAGGGTGATTCCAGCTTTGCGATAGAACAACTTTGTATCATAAGACAAAACAACACCTTTGTTCCATGCTTCCTCCATGGGCAATCCCAAAGGATATTGGGGCTGATTGGCCATACTTTGAATACTCATGACCCTGCTGCTCGCCAAAAAGCCTGGCTGATCCATGATCACATTGG
This sequence comes from Crocinitomicaceae bacterium, assembly GCA_040375215.1. Lineage (GTDB taxonomy): Bacteria > Bacteroidota > Bacteroidia > Flavobacteriales_D > Sanyastnellaceae > CAMCTV01. Next base: position 363 of record JBEISW010000032.1, read on the forward strand.
CTGTTCTTCTTCCCAATCCCGTCATCCATTTCAAATGCAGTCCTTCTGCTAAAGTGAATCGGGTGTGCAATCTGGGCGTCAACAAAAATCCAAATAAATTGTGCCACTCTGCCCTTGCACCAGCAATGATTTGAATTTCATCGTGGTGGTTCCATGCCCATTCTGCCATTCCACCGTGAACACGCTCATGTCGATCCCAAGAACCCATAGGGCTGAAATACTCCTTGTATTGATCGTCCAAATAATTCCAACCATAGGTCAACTTGGAATCTTCATTCAACTGAATGGCATGTAGGAATACCAAACGCAGGGTCTGTTGTCTACCTGAGTAATTCTTTACCCCTTCCCAATTCCATTTGGACAATTGTTGCGAGAAAGAAACTTGTGTTCCAATACTCTGCTCCTTTTCATCCGCTGCGTCCGGCTCAAAAACCCAACCATTCTTGGCATCCACATTCCATTTCCATTGGTTGTTATTCATGACAACATTGGGAATATCCAAATGACCTGAGGTTCCTGCTTGGCTGAGGTACTGCAAACCTTGGATTGAATAATCGCCATTAAAGCCATTATCGTTATTCAATGCCGCATGCAAACGTCCGTTGTACTCATCGCCAACAGGATTGTCCAAGAAACCGTCGTGGTTCATGTCAAAGCGACCATTGTTCTTAGCATAATGTGTCATCCAATCCCAATGAAAATGCTCGCCAGCTTCATGTCTACTCACCGTATTCAACTCATACCTGCCCTGGTTTCCGGCATATGCATTGAGAAAAAACTTTTCCTTCATCTCTGGGCCTTTGTGTGCAACGTTTATCTGTCCTGCGATGCTTTCATATCCGGGCAAAACGGATCCAGCACCTTTGGAAATGGCAATCTCTCTGATCCAGGGACCAGGAACCCAACCCAACCCATAAACGGTATTCAAACCGCGCATGTTGGGAATATTGTCCCCCATCAGTTGCGCATACTTTCCGTCCAATCCCAACATCTTGATTTGACGCGTTCCTGTTATGCCATCCGTGTAGGAGCCATCTACGCTGGCATTGGTCTCAAAACTCTCGGATAAATTGCAACACGCTGCCTTGCACAGCTCTTTCTCTGTAATTGTTTGAAAACGCTGAGGATCCTTACCATGCATGTGTTGAGTTCCTTGTTCATCGTAAATATTTAAACGCTCCATATCCAAACCCTTTAACAGGATAGTCAAATCAACGTTGTTTTTTACAACAACAAAGGCGTCTTCAAAACCGATGTAAGAAATCTTCAAGGTGTCCTGGGTCGGAATTCTGCCAATGGTAAAAACACCATTTTCATCAGCCAAAGTACCTGCTCTTGTGTTCTTCCAAACAACTGCACAATACGCCAAAGGTTCCTTGGAATCTCTATCCAAAACAACACCTTTGACCGGTGTTGATTGCGCCCAACTGGTCAATCCTATCATGACCAGTAGAATCAAAGCCAATATCTTTTTCATTTAGTGGTCCTCCAGAGAACGGTACTTGCAGCAGCCATGAACCTTGCTGTATTGTTCCTCAGTAGCGGTTGATTTCTCGGTATCATAACCCGCATCATTCAATAAAAAATGGAGTTTCTCCTCTGTTATCTTGGAAGGCTTAAAAATCACTTTGATTTGGTGTGTGGTTAAATCGTAATCCGCAAAGACAACACCCTTCACATCCAAGGCATTCTCTATTGTTTTCTCACACATTCCACAAACCCCTGCAACCCAGAATTGGGTTTCCACTGATTTAGGCTGCTTCTGTGCCCAAGTGTTCATTCCTAAAATGATTAGTACTAGAACTAAAATATTTTTTTTCATTGATTTTAATTGTTGTATTATATGACTATTGCTCCAAATAAACTAGGCGCAATGATCATCATACAACAACAAAGAAAGATTCATCAGGTACCGTTTCCCTTCCAGAAATGGCGGGGCTTGCGAAGAGTGACTGACAAAAAAGTAGCCCAATCTGAAAAATGGTTATTAACTGAACAATCAAATGCGACAGGCAAAACAAAATGAGAAACATTTGATGAAGCCGAAGCGTTTGTCCAATCATCTACTTCTAAATGAATGGAAGCTTCATCACAACAATTTCCGATACCCTGGTGGTGATCATCTTCACAGCAATCATCCGGAGGCAAGAACCAAGATTGTTCTGAACCGCAACAACACGCGTGAAAATAAACCGTCGGACTGAAGGCAACAGCCAACTGCAGAACGATGATGGTTATGATTTTCCAACGGGTCATGAAACAAAGGTAAAAAAAAGACTGAGCCAATCACTCAGTCTTTTCTGTTCGATAATTCTTTCAAATCTCTATGACTTGATTGTACAACTCCCTACTGTCCGTGCTCTTCACCGCCAAGTGATACTGACCTTGGGCCAATCCTGCAATGTCTGCATCCACATCAAACTGATAATTTCCCGCTGGCAGATTCTCCAAATGTTTAAAGCATTTGATCACCTTACCATTAGCGTCCAATAACAAAACATCAACGGAGGCAACAGCATTAATATCGCAAGAAAGTCGAGCATTCATGTTTTGCGCTACTCCTGTAAACATAAAGTTGCTGAGTTCACTGGGATCCTCGTATTTGATGTTGTAATTGGGTAAATCCTTCCCTACCGTCATAGCCACCACCTCCATAAACTGCTTACCTCGTTCATCGTTCACATAGATTCTTTCCAATCCATGGTTATTGGTAAAAGCCCAAACCAAACTTTGCATCTGTCGGCTATCATCCAAATGCATTGCCTGCAACTGGGTAAGCGTTCGCGCCATTTCCTCTGATCCCATCTTTGTTGTATATGCCCCGACAAATGAAGGGGGAATGGAGCCAACATCAGCATTTCCACAATAGCCCTTGAGATGAATGTCTTTATTCTCTGAACCGCTCATGGCCAAAACAACTGAACGCGTTACAACAAAGGGCTGATAGGGTCCGTCGGGCACAAACATTCTTCCATTTTCAAAGACCAAATCCATGCTGTCTCTGGTTAAATTTCTAATGTCCAATTTAAAATTCTTTTGTCCTCTGTGGTCAGCCTTGGCTAAAAAAGAAACCCACTTTTTCTTCAGCGCCTCGCCAAAACTGATTTTTTTACGTTGTGCTAAAAGACTACCACTGGTGATGACCATCAAGGCCAATAAAAAAATGACTCTTTTCATAACGCTATTTTTTAGGGGTTTGAGACACTGCTAATAATTGCTTGGTATCAAAGTCCAGTGTCCATTTACCTTGATCCAAGTCGCTTTGATTCAATGCATCCATCTGAGCCAATGTCACATTGTTCACTTGACAAACCTTACCTTTCTTGTCCAGCCACGTAGCCGTAATCTGCATAGCAGCAGGCGGAAAGGCGATGGGAACTTTAATCTTGCCTCCTTTAACTGAGTGATCAAAATTCAAAGCCACTTTCAAATCTTCACTGACCAACTTCAACTGCTGCAATTGTATGGTAGACGGCACTTCAATAAGGGAGGCTTTGGTGTCCTCTAAGGCATTGAAAATGCCATATAACCCAGGCTTTGAAATAGAGAATCGATAGAAGAACTGCAAGCCTAACGCTTCCTGTTTCAAAGCATTGCTCCCCACTTTCTCCCATGCCTTGAACATGGGATCCCAAACATACAACTTGGGTTGTCCAAAATAGATTTGATTAGGAATCGGAGTCATAACATCGATGGGGGTATTGGTTTGCTTCATCTCTCCGTAATCCACTCGAATGGTTTGAATCCATTTCATGGCTTCTCCTTCCATAGATAGGGTATTATACTTCTCTGCTATTTCCGTAAAGTTCACTGTTTGGATGATGTTCTGAGCGTTGACCTGCATCAAAAATCCAACTACAAATAGTGCTACTACAAATGATTTCTTATTCATGGCTCTTGATTTTGGGTTAAACTTTTGTCTTCCTCTAAATTGTTTTTTAAATCAATTAAAAAACGAAAGGCTGGGGGATTGCAACTTCAGCAAATACGCAACTGACATCTCATCTTTGGTTACTTGACCAAACTTGTCTCTGTACTGGATTTCTATATAGGTATCATTGGGGTACTTTACTTTAGGAATCCATATTACCCTTAAATTGTCTTGTACGATACATTGCCCATTGTACACCATGCGAGGATCTTTCAAATCTGCTTGTATCACAGAACAATCATTGCTGTAAACACAAGCCTCATAATCTTTAGGGAAACTCAACTCACTAGCGATAGCATAGGTTCCAGAGTGAATCAATCTTACATTGAAAAAATAATGATCTCCCTTCTTCTTTTGGCTCACCATACCATTTCCAAACTTCATCCATCTGTTAGAAACAGGATTGAACAGATACAGATTCAATGGTGCTTTCACTTTTCCATTCGCTGATAAGCTTTTGATCTGGACAGGTTTGGACCAAAAGAAACGATCAGGGTGATGAACAGAAAATACTGATTGCACTTGTAAAAATCCGCCAGTCATCGTTTGTGATGAGGACAGCGGATGATCGATATCCACCGGTACTTCCGCCTTAGTCATGTTGGCCACTTCTGTCATCATGTCTTGCGCATGCGTAAATTCCCACCCCACTTCCTCTGAAAAATAAGTAGTATCTCGAATAATCACCACCCGCTGATTGTCTGGTCTTGGTCGATAGAAAAGTGCAACTTGACCTGTTGCATTTGACGGTAGAGAGGGGTGCATATTCTCCGACAACAATTCAATTTGCTCTTGTCTAATCAAATCCATCAACCACTGCTTTCTTCGCGCTCCTAGGTCATTGCGTCGTTCTTCAAAAGTCTTTTCATCATAACAAATCTGAATCTCAGTGGCCCCGTATAAATCATTGACAGCTCCATAAAAGGAATAGAGCGACGACTCATCTAGGTTGGCTTCATTGTGCTCAAAGTTCAAGGTCAAAGAGCTCAAACCAGCAAGCTGTTTGGCCAATACATAAGCTTCATTTTGTGTCCAACTCAACGCTGGAGCAAGACACAGCAAGGCAAGGCATAATTTTCTCATGTACGTTAAAGATTAAAGAGTGAAACAACTTTCTAGACCAAGTCAAATCATTGTTGACTTTTACAACAACTTCATTTTGTTATTGCTCAGTATAATTACGTATCCGTTTTTTAAATATTGTATCTAGAGTAACTTTTTATTTTTTACTGCCTATATCTTTGAGCCATGGAAACTTTTATTGTTGGCATAGCAGGTGGAAGCGGGGCTGGAAAAACCACCTTCCTGAGGGCCTTGATGAATCACTACACAGAAGGTCAAGTGGCCCTAGTGTCGCAAGACAATTACTACAAGCCCAAGTCCCTTCAATCGGCCGACGAGAATGGTATTATCAATTTTGATTTGCCCTCTAGTATTGACCACGAGCATTTTGTGAAAGACATGGAAGACTTGGCACAAGGCAAGTCCATCACCAAGTTGGAATACAACTTCAATAATCCTGCTTGGGAGCCCAAACCCATCGTGGTTGCTCCTGCACCCATCATTGTGATGGAAGGCCTATTTGTTTTTCATTTTCCAGAGATCATGAACCGTCTGCACTACCGGGTGTATTTGGATGCAGATGTCGATCTTAGGCTCAACCGAAGAATTGACCGCGACGGAAAACAGCGCGGATATCCAGAGCATGAAGTTCGTTACCAATGGGACAATCACGTCCGACCCGCTGAGCTTCAATTCTTGGAACCCTATAAACAACAATGCGAGTTGGTTGTCTTAAACGACCACAGCTACGAAACGGGTCTGCAAGTATTGGTAGATGCCATTGAAAAAAAGCTGAATCCATAGAACAAGAAACGACTCCTGTTGTTTTAAGAGAAAAAGTACCATGAAAAAGATATTTGTTTTGGCCAATTGTGGCACCTGCCAGCGCATATTAACCGACTTGGGCACCAAAACCAAGGAATATGAAATTCAAGACATTAAAACAGAGAAAATCTCGGCCAAGGATTTGGATGAGATGAAGAAATTGGCAGGCAGCTATGAGGCCTTGTTCAGCCGTGTTGCGATGAAGTACCGTTCAATGGGGTTGAATGAAATGGAGTTGACGGAAAAAGATTACCGCAAGTACATTTTGGAGGAGTACACCTTCTTGAAACGTCCTGTGATAGTGAATGGCGATGCCATCTTTGTTGGAAACAGCAAGAAGGTGGTAGAGGCGGCTAAGGCCGGGATGTGATTTGGGGTTTGTATTTGAGTTGATTACCGTGACGGCGTTTTTGGTTTCTGATGTAACCGTGTAATTTGGGCAAGCCTTCATCGCCCACAGCTTTGGCCCAAAACCCGTCTTGCCATCTAAAGTGTTCCGGAATTAAGTTGTTTTTATTGACAAAATAAGAAGTGCTGCCTTTGACCTGCTTGATGACTTGATCCAAGGGAAATTTTGGGTTGAGCAAGAAGAGGCAATGGACATGATCTTGCATTCCGTTGATCACCCTGACGGGACATCCCATCTTGATAAATTGCTCGTACATGTGGTTGTGGATCGGTTTCTCTTTGTCCAGATGGATATAGAAATTGCGGTATTTGGTGGCCCAAACAGCGTGGACCCAGATTCTAACATAGGAGTTGGGCATGGTGGTCTTTTTGGGCAAAGTTATTTTTTGCTTTTTGGATCACCTAAAAACCTTTCCTATAAACTATTGGCTGGTTATGCATGGGGGTTGGTTGCTGATAACACCCCTTTTTCCGTGGGTTGAAACCCACGGCCATGCTTTGATTTGAAACTGAAACCCACGGCCATACCTTGGTAAAAACTCAAACCAAAACCCACGGCCATACCTTGGTAAAATCCAAAACCTACGGCAATGGCTTGGTTAAACCTGATTGCTGAAGACCACGGGCTTGGCTTGATGGATACTCGCGCTGTAACCCAAGAGTATTATAGCTGTTGGGGCTGATTTGAAAGCTTGAACTAAATCAACTAAACGCCATATTTCTTCAATTTATCACTCAAATCATCTTGATGAAAACTGACATCCCAACACCAAGTTCCAAAGGCTCCTGATTGATTGACAGCGTTCACCCATCTCTCCAACGATTGTCTCTTCACGCGATTTTGCTCATCGTCTTTTCCTTTGGTTTCTAATACCATCTTTTTGCCATTGTTCATCTCAATGATAAAGTCTGGATAATATCTCCTTGGGATGCCCTCCCAAAGATACCAAATGGCAAAGTGCAGGTGATCATTTTTGACGAAAGACTTGACCAGTGGTGAATCATTGATAATCTGTGCTTCAATGGCCTCTAGTTGACTGTCCACAACCACCAAATTGATGTGTGTCTTCTCGAGGTTCACAAACTTCTTGGTGGTATACCAAGTTTGTAAATCACTAGTCGAACGGCACTGCTTGTGGGGATTATTAAAAATCAATTCATATCGATCGGCATTGATGATACTCAAATGGTGTCCCAAATGCTGAATGATGGTTCCCATTTGTAACATGATCAACACCTTCCACTTGTCCGTTCCCTGGGCAAAGTCTTGATCTTGCACTATTAATTTATCCGACTGAATAAATTCCTCTACCAACTCCACCAATTGTCCGATGTACTTGTAATCACTGCCCTTCCATGCCTTTCCCATCAATGTACTTTTCAACTGCGCAACGACTTTAAAAATGATGGTTTGCACCCGATTACGCTCAATCATTTTTTGAAGTTCTATTTCAGAATAAGCCTTCAAAGATGGCTTTCCCTCAATGATTCCTTCTAAATCAGCCTTGGTGATGACCACCGAAGAATTCAATGTCAATGGTTGTACTTTATGCCAATCCAATACCAATTGAGGTTTAATGACTGCTTGTATGGTATTGATATCCGGAAAATCAATTCGATGATCAATTTTTTTATCATCTGGCTGAATAAGAACGGATGGTTTTGTAGGGCCTGTTGAGGCGGTAGATGTCCCATCTCCCTCAAAGGGTAAAAACGAAAAGGGTATTCCAAATACATTCACATATTCGGGTTTCAACAGCATCGTAGTGGGATCGATATCATAGGACGCACGTCTTAATCCGCGTCCCACCACTTGCTCGCAGAGTAGCTGACTGCTAAAAGCTCGGAGCCCCATAATCTGTGTCACGTTGTTTGCATCCCAACCCTCAGAGAGCATGGCAACAGAAACAATATTTCGCAAATCTTGTCCTGGTTTACCAACCTTTCCTGTGGTATTTACCTTTTCCCTGATAATTTCTGCTTTGCGCTTGTTGGATAATCTGCCCGAATCATCACCTTCATCACCAGAACCTGTACCTCCAGAATCTTCAGCGTCTTCCATCATCTTGGCATCTATCTCCACCAAATATTTCTCATCCGCCAGCTCGTCTATGGATATGTCCTTCCGTAAAAAAGCATTCTTAATCCGCATGGCGGAATAGGTGGTATTGGCAACCGTAATCATCACTGGTGGGATTTGACTTCCGTCTCTCATCCATTCCTCATAAGTCTTCAACCAATCTTCGCCCAGCAGCATATAGGCATTCAGCAACAAGGATGGCAATGGGGTATCCTCATTTTTCTGTTGCAAGTTATCCTTGATCTCTGGCTCATTGTACAAATGAAACAGCTTGGAACGCATTTCATCCGAAATAGCTTTATCATCAGATTTTACAACTACTCTCGGTGTTTTGACCAAGCCACTTTCTATGGCATCGTACAAATTGAAATCTGAAACGATCCACTCAAAAAGTGCATCCTCACCCGATTTTCCACCACTGGGCGCAAAGGGCGTGGCCGACAAATCAAAACAACGCAGAATGCCATTGGACTTATTTAATCGATCCAAACCCGAAACCCAAACAGTTGCCTCAATTTGATCTTTCTTCAATCCCTTGGTTTTGCTGATGGCCGGAACTCTCCAAGCATGATGGGCTTCATCATTGATCACAATAAAATTCTCAGCCTTGCTCATCTCATCCAATACCATTTTGGCATAAACCCTATCCGAGATTTCAATCCGCTTTCGCTTATCGACTGACTTTATCTTGTGCTTGTTTTTGTCCAATGTCTCTTGATTATCCCATTGTAATATATGCCAATTGATAATCCGTACTTTTCCTTGTCGCAATTCATTGGCATAGTGAGGCGGGACAATATTGAACTGATTATAAAAATTCTCAGGGTTGCTGGGATCCAAGACTTGCAAACGACTCTTCACCGTCAGATTGGGCGCAACAATCAATACGTTTTTTGAAAACCTTGTGTCTTGCTTGAACTTCAATTTGTTGAGGATGTTCCATGTGATCAGCATGCTCATCACCACTGTCTTTCCTGTTCCTGTGGCCATTTTGGTGCACCAGCGAACAAAGTCACCACCATCGGTGGGGATATCAATACCAACCCTTTCTGCAGGTGGTGCCTCCGTCAACCAAATTAAAGTCTCAACTGCCTCCAATTGGCAGAAGAAAAATGGACGCAATTCATTGTCACCAAAAGTGCGCTGTGTCCAATAATCCAATAGGTCACTTGTCACTTTGGTGACTCCAGGAAATCCCGCGTTGCGCCATGCATCCACACGTTCACGAATGTTCTGTGCCAATGGCAATTCCCGATACTCACCTTGACCTGATGCATTGGATGATCCCACCATGTATCCCGCTCTGCGTCTCCCATCTTTTTTCTCAAAACCCAATTGGGTATGATCATAAGACCAATGGTGAGTAGGCGATACATAGGGGTTGCAAATGATCAATTGATCAATACTCTTCTGTGCCATCGCCTAGATTTTGATGATTTTCAACGACTCAATGCCTCGGTTGTCAATAATCTTCACCGCTATTTTCTTCCCAGGAACAAATGGAATGCTGGTTGTCCCAGAGTACAAATCCATTTTATCCTCGTCAATCTGTGCTTTCAAATCCTTGGCCAATGAATTCCAACCATCTTTGGCCCCACTCAACGGCAAGAAAACCTGCGCAGGAAATACCGCTCTTCCATCATAATCTGGATCAACCATCCACATGGCAATGTCATTGGCACTTCCACTGCGCACGTCACCACTCTTGGGATCGTAATAGTCAAAGCCGTGAACAGAAACACTCACCTTTCCATCTTCCTCTTGATGCAACTGCACATCCGGTTGTCCGATAAACCAAAAACTTTCATTGGTCTTTCCACCCTTTTTCAAGTCATCGGTTTGCAAATCCATGTTCATCTGAACTTTCAACAACTGCACACCAGGCCACTTGGTCTCATCAATGTCCTTGGCCGCCTCTTCTTCAAAAGCAAAGGCACAAAACAACAGGATGGAAGCCGAAGGGCGAATGGATTCCGCTTCTTCAATGGCCAATTCTACAATGCGTTGTTCGAGTGGCGCATGCTCTGGTCCGAAACAGATGAGCACCCGTTCTTGTCTTTCGTCTTTGGTCACGCCGAGGGCTTGCATGTATGAAGTCCCTGGCAATGGCTCAATAGAAAAGAATTCCAACTTATTTCCGTTCTTTCCGCGTACACCGGACTTCCTCAATTCCTCTATCCAATCTTCTCTGCGCGTTGTGGCTTTTGTATGCTCGATGGGTGTCTCTGTTGCCTCAACATCCACATCATCCGCCGCATTCTTCACAACAGGAGCCGGCACTGCTTCAACTGTGAAAGGTCCTGTAATTCGCAAACGCTTGTTGTCCACCAAGGGTTGATCGTACAAGGTCTCTTGCGAGGGAGGTTCGTTGTTGGCAATACTCTTTAACGTAACGTGTGGAACGGTTTTGTATTTAAAGCCACTGTCTACCCCTTGTGCTGGATGCGCCAATTGGTAAAAATCAAAAGTAGCGGTGAGCAATCTTTGCTTGGCCAAGGTGAGCGCAATGCGAGAAGAATCACAGGTCATCCATCTTCTGCCCCATTGCTCTGCAACGTAGGCTGTGGTGCCACTTCCGCAGGTGATGTCCAACACCAAATCACCGGGGTCGGTGGACATGAGCATGCAGCGTTGGATAACCTTTGTATTGGTTTGAACAACATAATACCTGCTATCAGCCCCTGCTGTATCATTCCATATCTCCGTCAACTCACTTACAGGAAAATCATCTAAATAAACTATTTGAGAAAGTGTATTTCCACCAGCAATTAGTCGATTCTTAAGCGCCATATTTTCTAGGCCTTGACTTGTTGTCTTCCAACTTTTATTACCCCCAGGGTAATAGGTTTGTCCTTGGTATTTAAAGGGGAAAACACATGACTCGGTTCTTCCACTGCTATTTAAATTGTCTGGCCTGAATATACGTCCTCTACTAAGCAGTGATTGCAAATCTCCAAATTCTTCTCGATGAATTCTTCTTCTTGTACCATCTGAAAATTCGACGTGACTGTAACCATTTCGTATGTCGTCAATTTCTTTTTCTTTAAAAAGTTTTCGAAATTTAACCAATTGTAAATCTTTGCAATACCACAAAATTATATCAGAAGTTCGCTTTAGATATTTGCTTCCAAGGCCAGGTCCTTTTTTGAAAGAGATCAAACTCATAAAATTCTGTTCGCCAAATACCTCAGATAAAATGCTCCGAACTAAATGCTCGTTCTCATGACTAATCTGCACAAATACACTTCCCGTCTCACTCAACAATTCCTTAGCCAAGAGCATGCGGTCTCTGATGTGGGCCAGATAGGAGTGGATACCCAACTCCCAGGTATCACGGAACGCCTTGATCATCTCCGGCTCCGAACTCAAATCTTCATCCTTTCCATCTTTCACATCGCGCTTGTTGGTAAAGGGCATGAAATTGCTGCCGTATTTGATTCCGTAAGGAGGATCGAAGTAGATCATCTGCACCTTACCCGCCATGGCCTCTTTTTCCAAAAGGGAATTCATGACCAACATACTATCGCCCGCAATCAATCGATTGCTCCAATTCTCGTTGTGCTTGTAAAATTCTATGGCTTCACGGAAAGACTTTTTGCGCTCGTCTTCAAACATGGACATCTGCGCATCGTCCGTGTCCTTGGTCACCGCATCTACGATTCGTCTGGGATCTATTCTTTCGTGCACATGCAAACTCACTGTTGGAACTTCAAAAGAAGTCCGTTCTGTTTTTCCCGCCCATTGCAATTGGGGATCCATGTGCGGGTCAAATTCATACCTCTTTTTGGGCGCTTCTACAGGATCGTTCTCTGGCTTTACCAATCCCATGGGCGGCAGATTGGTGCGCGTGGAATCAGAATGCGTATATGACTCCAGGATCTTTGTAGTAGACTTGCTATTAACTTTCTTACCCATTGCTATAGTATTTTAATAGTAGCAAAACTATTCCAATTTGTTCAAAACTTACTATTTTTCAACACTCTTAAGCATTACTTTGACATTGTCATTTCAAATTTTTCAATTTTAATATTACTTAATTAGACTTTTACAAGCTTCTCAAACCGCATCATTGCTGAAAAAAGTAAAAAAATCCCATAGCTTCGATGCATGGCTAAAGCAATCATCGGGCAAGAAATAAAACGCGTTGTAAAACTGCGTGGCTTGTCCGTTGAAGAGCTCGCCACGGCACTCAATGTTTCCAAACCCAATATCTTTGATATTTACAGAAGTGAAACCATTGATACCGGCCTGCTGGAGCGTCTTTGCAAAGTGCTTAACCACAACTTCTTTCAACCCTTTTCTGAACG
>JBEISW010000026.1:0-13603 GCA_040375215.1 Crocinitomicaceae bacterium
CCTACGCGAATTCTGATAAAAAGCGTATTGCCGAACAAGAAAAAGCGCTGGATGAAAAAGGAATCAAATTCACGCGTCTTTCTCTCAAACAAGGCGGTGCACAACAGTTTAAATTGATTTGGCCTGGTTGCATCATTGAATATCGGGGAAAGGAGACTCCAGTGCAGTTGTTCAAAAGTGAATCGCCCACCTTTACAGATGAGATGATCAACGCCTCTGTCAACAATTTGGAGTATGAATTGGCCAGTCGTTTGCGCATGGCTATCAGACCTGAAAAGCCTGCAGTAGCCATACTAGAAGGGCATCGTGAATTGGCCCCCATTCAGATGGCAGACTTCCTCACCGCTGTTGAAGAAAATTACAATTTGGCATTTGTCAAAATTGATGAAAAAATCAATGCTTTTTCTGATAAAGTAGATGGATTTGACGGTCGCAAGAATCGATTTCAAACCCTTGTCATTGCCAAGCCAGACAGCGTTATCAGTGAGAAGGATCGAGTAATCATCGATCAATTTATAATGAATGGAGGTAAAGTCCTATGGCTCGTAGATCCTGTGAAAACAGATCTGGACAGTCTTCGGGTTAGACAAGAAACAATGGCCATTTCGAATGAGAATGGGGTATACGAACAACTTTTTGAGTATGGCGTTAGATTGAACAGAAACATTGTCATTGATTACCAATGTGCACCTATCGCCTTTGATGCCGGGCCAAATGGAAATCAACGAGACATTCAAATGTTTAATTGGTATTACGCTCCGTTGATGTTTACCCAAGGTCAAACGCATCCGATTGTCTCTCATTTGGATCCCATAAAATTAGAATTTGCATCCAGTCTTGACTCAGTGAATGCAGGAAAAGGCATTAAAAAAACGGTGTTGCTCAAAAGTTCCCCACTCAGCAAAGCCTGGAATACGCCAGTGCGCATCAACACCTCTATTGTTAGCTTGGAACAAAACTATTTCGAAGCCAATAAAAATGCTGGAATGCCAATGGCCATGCTGCTAGAAGGAAGCTTTCATTCTGCATACTATGATCAACTACCCAACAACATTCGACAAGATAAAAGTATTGGCTTTAAAAACAACAGCGAAAAAACAGCCATCATCGTAGTTGGAGACGGTGACATTATAAGAAATGGTTTGATGCCCGCACAGTCAGGATACACTCCATTGCCGCTGGGTTATGATCGTTACGCCAAGGCTGTATTATATGACAACAAGGAGTTTCTCCTGAATTGCATCAATTATTTGATGGATGATCAAGCTTTAATTAGCGTCAGATCAAGAACCATCAAGTTGCGAAAGCTAGATGCAAAGAAAATTGCACACCAGAAAACGAGCATCCAAATGGCGAACACAGCCATTCCGTTATTATTAGCAATGGTCATGGGTATAGGTCAATATTTATGGAGAAAAAGAAAGTGGGGAAAATGAAAAACAAAAAAAATATTCTATCCATCATCCTATTGATTGGATTGATTGGTGTTGCTATTTATTACTACAATCAAAATCAGAGCAGCAGCATTGCTGAAAATCCATTTACCCAATTTGCCATTACAGACACTAGTTCTGTAACCAAGATTTTCATTGCTGACAATCAAGGCAACACTGCCCTATTGGAACGTCCGCAGCAGGGTCGTCTTTGGACGTTGAACAAACAATACAAAGCGAGAGAGGATGCTGTAAAGAATTTATTGCAAGTTGTCAATCGAATCAAAGTAAGGGGCAATGTATCTTCCAAATCACGAGACAACATGATGAAAGTTCTGGCATCTTCAGCCAAAAAAGTTGAATTATATGTCAATGGAGAGAACGAGCCGTCAAAAATATATTACATTGGCCCCAATACGCAGGATCACACCGGAACCATCATGCTTTTGGAAATTCCCGAGGAAGGAAAATCACCTGAACCTTACATCTGCCATATGGAAGGATTCACTGGTTTCTTGAATCCTCGTTTCTTTGCTGAAGAGATGGAATGGCGATATACGGGGATATTTGACCATCCCAAATTAGATATTGCTAAAATAGAAGTGCAACATAGCATTCCAGATTACTCTTTTGATGTGACTTACAATGGGGGAAATCAAATTGCATTATTGCACAACAAAAAATCCATTGAAAAATTTGATTCAATAAAAGTAAAAGATTTTCTTTTGAGTTTTAAAAAGGTCCATTTGGAATCTTACAGGACTTTCTTAAAACCCTCTGTTGAAGACTCAATCAGGAAAATGCCTCCGGTGGTTCGCATCAATGTGTATAATACAAAAGGAAAAAAAGAAACCGTCTCATTGTTCTTGAAGAGAGGGAAAGAAGGTGGCGTTGATGCCAATGGCATCCCTACGCCTTGGGATGCCGAATATTTTTGGGCAATGAACGACCGAGGAGAAATTGGATTGGCGCAGCGATATGTATTTGACCCGTTGACTATTCCCTATCAATCGTTTCTCAAGTAATCACCTAGGTCATTAATGCCCCCATTGGTGCATGATGATTGAGCCCGCGATAGCAGCGTTGAGCGATTCTGCATTGCCCAACTGCTCAATCAAAACGTAATTGTCAATCAATGCTCTAGCGTTTTCGCTGATGCCATGAGATTCACTTCCAATAATCAGAACCAAATCTTTGTTGGGTTTATTCATGGACATTAGCTTTTGACCGTTGAGGTCAGCGCCGATTATTTCTCTTTTGGCTTGTTTAGATTCATGCAGAAATGTACCCGCGATATCCGTGCAGATGTTGACATGAAAAATACTGCCCATTGTGGACTGCACCACTTTAGGATTATACAACTCAACACAATGAGGGGCCAAGACAATTTGGGACCAACCAAAAGCATCCGCACTTCTTATCAAAGTACCCAAATTTCCTGGATCTTTGATGCCATCCAAATACAATACCTTAGAGCCCATCAATATTGGCTTAAAAGTCAACTGATGAACAACGGCTAGACAGGGCGAAGCGTTATTCAGACAAGAAATTTGTTGCATTTCATGCTCCTCGATCCTTTCAGCGCTGAACCTAGAACAAATTCCATCATCTGTTGCATATAGCGCATCAAATATGGCTCCTGAAGATTTGGCTTCCTGAATTAGCTTTTCTCCCTCGATAATAAACAACCCCTTCTCCTTCCGAAATTTGGATTGGTGCAAGGAACGTATATTTTTTATTTGCGCTTTTGAAATTGGCATGATGAAAGAAAAGACTTTGTACCTTCGGCAAAGGTAAATTTAGTGGTGTTGAATCTGCATAAAAAAAACATTTTTCTTCTTGCGCTGTTGATGCTCTTCATCAGTTCGTGCACCATTTTCAATAAAATTCCAGAAGGTAAAAGTTATTTCAAAGATCATAACATCATCATTCATGACGCTCCTGTGTTGGACTTTAACCGAGAGGAGTTATTGGGGTTGAGCAAAATAAGTCCCAACAGAAAACTGGTTTTCTTCAGACTTAACATGAGGATTCACACGTGGTTTGTGCCCAACCAACCACTTGCACGCAGCATGAAACGTGCAGAAGAAAGATGTGCAATTAAAAACAACAAACGTTTAAAGAAAGGGAAAACACCAACCACTTGCAACAGTTTTTGGGGGTGGCTTGCCTACACTGTTGGAGAACCGCCAGTGCTTTTGGATTCAACTAAGGTAGAAAGGTCGGCACGCATTATGGAAACCCATCTAAAAAAGCAAGGTTATTTCCAAGTAAAAGTCAGACCTATTTACACGCCTGGGTTATACAAGCGTTGGATACGTTGGGATAAGAACGCGTATTACGTCACTTACCACATCTATCCTGGATCAGCAACCAAAATCAACACTGTACAATTGATGATTGAAGACGATGGTATGTTACCCTATTCAACAGATTTAAAAAATCAAATACAACTGAATACGGGCGGTAATTTCAATGTCAATGCTATCGATGCATCACGAGATAGAATTACACAATACCTCAATAATAAAGGCTATTTTGATTTCACAAAAGACTACATAGTAATCAAAGCAGATAGTTTAAATAAGAAAAACAAAATTGACTTAATCTACAACATTAAAAAATCCAATCTCATTTTAAACAATGAGACTCAATCTGTCAATCACAAACAATACACCATAGATCAGATCTATATTCAAACGGATTACACCCCACTAACTTTACAAGATAACAAAGATGATACAACCGTATTTGATGGGATTAAAATCCATTACCATCAAAAAAATTACATAAAACCACGATTGCTTTCCCACAATTTGGCAATAGAATCTGGGCAGCTATTCAACCGTGACAAAGTAGATCTCACCTACAAACGATTAGGCCAATTGGGACTTACACAAAACATCTACGTTGAGCTAAAACCCAAGAACAAATCATTTACCAATGGAACCTATGCGCTGGATGCGCATGTTCATCTAAATCCTTTGCCAAGACAAAGCGTTTCTATATTGCCTAAAGTAACCAACCGATCAGGGTATGCTGGAGTTTATGGCAATTTGGTCTATCGACACCGCAATGTTTTTGGTGGTGCCGAAAATTTGGAAACTAAAGTAATGATGGGATTTGAAGCTTCTCAATTGCTGGGAAGCAATGGCAATGGTCAGGATAATATTCAAGAGAATATCCAAGATAACTTCCAACTAAACACTTTTGAAATAGGACCTCAAATTTCACTCTCCTTCCCTAGATTATTTCCTTTTACGGTTGGCATCAGCAAAAAAAGCAGCGAACCCAAATCCACCATTCAAGCCACTTACAATTATCAAGTCCGTCCTGACTATGAACGTTACTTGACGCAAGTGAGTATGGATTGGAGTTTTGTTGAGAATCCTGATAAGCTCAGTAAAATCAACATTGAGTGGGCTGAATTTTCGGTTATTAAGATTGACAAATCACCATCCTTTGAATCCTACATTGCCAATTTCAATGATCAATTTTTGGCCAACTCCTATCAGAATCACTTTATCGCCGCGTCCAAACTTGGGTTGACCATTAATACTCAAAAATCAAATTTTCAAAAGTTTTATTATTACTACAACGGTCTACTATTGGAGGGCGCAGGCAATGCCATGAGAGGAATATTCAACATACTAACCCCTCAAAGCAAAGATGAAGTGGGTAGTTATGAAATTAAAGATATTCGATTTGCTCAGTACATAAAAACCGATCATGATTTAAGACTTTACTATTCCAAAGACACCCGAAATTCTGTGGTATTACGAAGTTTTGTGGGATGTGCAATACCCTTAAAGAATTTGGAGTCCATACCCTTTGAAAAAAGCTACTTTGTTGGAGGATCCAATGGCATCAGGGCTTGGCAAGCACGCACATTGGGCGTTGGTGCATTTAGGGATACAATCAATGCCATTTCTTTTAATAACATTGGGGACATTAAACTCGAATTCAACGCTGAGTACCGCTTTAAAATCACGAAAAAATTTCAGCCCGCATTCTTTCTGGATGCAGGAAATATTTGGTTGTTCAAACAAGATTTATCCAGACCAAATGCTGAATTCAAATGGGAAAGATTCTTAAGCGAAGTGGCTATTGGTGCTGGAGTAGGATTGCGTTTGGATTTTGATTTTTTCATCATCCGTTTGGATGCAGGATTTCCTATAAGAGACCCTCAAAAAGCCATAGGGGAAAGATGGAGTTGGCAACCGAAAACCCAATACAATGCTTTCCGAGAAAAATATTTTGGAATCACTGATGACTACAAATTGAAAGGTATTTTGAACTTTGGAATTGGCTTCCCTTTCTAATTTTTCAACGAACCAGCATCTTTTGTCGTTTGATGAGATAGGCGGTCATGATTTCCTGAAAACCTTTAGAGACATCCACCTCTACAAAATCGATTGAAAACTGGTTGCATTTTAACGCAATATCATTCTTCCATTTTCTCCATTTGTCTTGATACTCTGACTGCAACAAATTGGGGTTTAGCTTGATGGTTTCGCCAGACTCTGGATCGATGAAGGTATGCAAACGAGAATCAAAATTCAAAAAAGCTTCCTTGTCCTCATCAACAACATGAAATATGACAACCTCGTGTTTTTTGTAGCGCAAATGCTGCAGCGCGGCAAACAAATCTTCTAACTTGGAGGAGCTATCCAATAGATCACTAAATACTACGGTCAACGATCTGCGAGAAGATTCTTCAGCCAATTGATGCAAGGTTTGAACGATGTCGGTCTTCCACTGATCTTGTGCCTTCCAATCTTGATCAAGCCATTGCTCCAGTTGATGGTACAATCGTTGGAGATGAGCATTGGAGGTAGCGGGTTTGGCATTAAATACAATTTGATCTTGAAACATGGTCAGTCCAACTGCATCGCGTTGTCTTTTAAACAACTCCATCAAAACCGCTGCACTGTATATTGAAAAACTTAGTTTATTGTGTTTGCCATTTGCTTTGAATTGACCAATTGGAAAGCGCATAGAAGCAGAGGCGTCAATGATCAATTGGCAACGCAAATTGGTTTCTTCTTCGTACCGTTTCAAAAACATCTTATCGGTTCGAGCCATGAGTTTCCAATCCAAGTGACGCAGGCTATCACCTTGATTATACAAGCGATGTTCTGCAAACTCCACACTGAATCCGTGAAAAGGACTTTTATGGAGGCCGGTAATAAAACCTTCTACAGCTTGTTTGGCCATCCATTCCAAATTACCAAGGGACTCCGCAAGATTGCGATCAATGTTTATGGGCATGTGGCAAATTTGAGATAGAAAAGTCAATTCTTAACATGGAATAACCTTTTTTTCATATTGCGGAAAGATTAAAGCGACAACACAGCCCCAACTTTGCACAAACAAATAAACCTATGTTGCGAATTAGTGTTCAAATCCAAGATCAAATCCTAGAGTTTTCAGGAAAATTAAAACAACTCAAAATGATTGGAAAATCAGAGTGGATTGAACTGGAAGAGGTAGGTCAATTTCCATTGCAGGACGTTGTTTCCGTCAACGGTATTGAACTCTGTTGAACCTCGTATTTTCAACCTTAATTTTTATTACTTTTGGGCCTTAATCTAGGATAAGATGAGTTGGTTCAAAAGAATGAAAAAGGGGATAACCACCCAAAGTCAGGAGAAGAAAGAAATCCCTGAGGGCTTATGGTATCAATGTCCCGAATGCAAGCACGTTGTTACCAGTGAGCAGCATGCTGAACACGACTGGGTTTGTGCATCTTGTGAATACCATGAGAAAATAAATTCACGACAATACTTTTCAATTCTTTTTGATGAAAATGAATATACAGAAGTTGCATCGCATCTGATCAGTGCGGATCCGTTGGAATTTACAGATACCAAGGCTTATAAAGATCGAATTAAAACCACCATAGCCAAGTCCGGACTAAAGGACGCCTTGCGCGTTGGTTTGGGCAAAATTGAAGGACAAAAGGCTGTCATTGCTTGCATGGATTTTGGTTTTATAGGCGGGTCCATGGGTTCCGTCGTAGGTGAAAAATTTGCTCGAGGAGTAGATAAAGCTATTGAAGAAAAATGCCCTTTCATTTGTATTTCAAAAAGTGGTGGTGCACGTATGATGGAAGCTGGATTCTCTTTGATGCAGATGGCCAAAACCTCTGCTAAGTTGACTCAGCTTGCAGACCATCATCTACCATATATCTCGTTTTTAACGGATCCTACAACCGGAGGCGTTACAGCTTCCTTTGCCATGCTTGGCGACATCAACATCGCTGAACCCAAGGCGTTGATTGGTTTTGCAGGACCTCGCGTTGTAAAAGAAACCATCGGCAGAGATTTGCCTGAAGGCTTTCAGAGCTCAGAATTCGTTTTGGAACATGGATTTTTGGATTACATCGTAAAGCGCAATGAATTAAAATCAAAAGTAGCATTGAGCATCAAACAAATGATGTAATCTTTCATTGGGAATGTTTTTCAGGTTGTCATTTTTGACAACCTTTTTTTTGCGCAAAAAAAAAGAGGCCGAAGCCTCTTTTTAGTTCATTTTATGCTATGAATTAATTTCCTTGGAAATTTCTGAATTCCAAATCAGATTTAGCTTTCTCAGCCAATTTACCATCTTTCTCAATGGCTTTAGCCAAACTCTCTTTTACCATGTTGGCGTCATTCAAACGCGCACCTACAATAGCTCTCAAATAATAGCCCATTGCACTGTTGTTGTCGTTGTTACAAGCATCCAAATCAGCCTTAGCACCTGAGAAATCTTTGTTCAAGCATCTTGCTAATGCAGAGTTAAATGTTTTGTTGTTACCCATGTTGTTGATGGCAGCTCCATAATTACCAGCCATGATCATTCCAACACCCATGTTGAATTTAGCTTCAGATGAACCACTTTCATTCAACAATGCATTTGCTTTCTTCATGTCACCACTCAAACGCGTAACCAAACCGAAATTGCAAGCCGTTTCAGCGTTTTTGGTCATTGTGTATGCCTTTTCAAATTGTGTTTTTGCGTCAGCCGTTTTGCCTTGATTGTAATAAGCCACTCCCAAGTTGTTATAAGCTCTGTAATCAGCTTCAGACTTCATAGAGGCCTCTTTGTAAACAGCCACTTGGGTATTCAAATCTGAAACCAAACCACCAGCTCTCATCAATTCCTCATACTTCAAGCTTGATGGATTAGAAGCCATTGTTTTCAATTCTTGGTCAGAGTAACCTTCCAATGTGTAGTTTACACGAATAATAGAACGACGAAGACCTGGGAAAATAACCTTTTCAATTTCTTGATAAGTCTTGGAGATATTCTTAATTTCTTGCTCACGAGCCTCTAAATCTGTAGTACGCTGTAAAACGCGGATGATTAAATCTTTGTCTTCAATGGCTGATTTTTCCATTGCTGCTTTGAAGCCAGCCCAGTCCTCACCTTTGGGATTTAACTGAATCATAGAAGCGTACTGAGCATCCAATTTGTTCTTTTTCAAAAGATCCATCAAAACCGTTTTACCCGCATCACCGCGACCTGTTGCCAAATCATTGTTCAAGAATATTTCACCCTCTGGAGAAGCGTAAGATTGAACTTCAATATTGGTGATTTTCATGCGTGGGTTAGCAGGCATAGTTTTAGATAAAAATTCCACAACTGCTGCAATGTCAGCATCTTTCAATTCTGTTGGACGAATTTTATCACTGTTGTAATCAAACAAAATTTCAGCCTCAAAGGAGTTAGAAGTTGAGCGAACAAATTTATCCGTTGATGACATCACTTTGCCTTCATTCTTGTTCACCAAGTATGAAGTAGTAATGACACCTTTTGCCAAATCAACTTCTGGTAAGTTTACCGTCTTGGTACCTTGAGAACCAACCATGCGCAATTTCAAGTTACTGCTTTGCATAGAAGGCGCGTAAGCAAACTTGTCAGAATAATTGAAAGTTTTTCCTGTTTCAAAAGGGATAACATCACCGTTTCCAGGTGCTGCTTCTCCACGGAACTGTTTGTCTTTCAATTTCACTTCACTAGAACCATAAACCAAAACAGGAGATGCCACAACAGCAACCTTTTTGGCGAAAAATTTAGCAGGAAATTTACCAGAGATGGATACTGCCACAGTATCACCATGTACCTCAAGAGGATCGGGGTTTACTTTGGCATTAAATTCTGCCATTCTTTTTTGCATAGAACCGATATTGGAACACGCAGAAAGCACGAACATGGCAATGGCTACTGTTGAAGCCAGGAACAAATAATTTTTTTTCATTTTCTTTTCTTTATCGTTTGCGAAATTACATTAATAATGATAGTAGAGCGTCGGAAGATTGTTATTTTTTTAACAAGTTATTGTACCTCTGGCTCAACAAATCTGCCCATATCACAGAATTTTTCAATTCGAATTTCCGTCCTTTGATTGGTCTCTAGGTCAGACAGCTCTTGAATTGCTTCTAAAATCACTGCTTTCAGAATTTCCACAGCTTCTGTGTGATTGGCATGCGCACCTCCCAGTGGTTCTCTGATAATGCCATCAACCAATCCATTGTTGTGCATATCCTCAGCTGTTAATTTCAACGCTTTTGCTGCAGTAATCTTATGATCCCAACTTCTCCACAAAATAGAAGAGCATGACTCTGGGGAAATAACACTGTACCATGTGTTTTCCATCATCAATACTTTATCTCCAATACCTATTCCCAATGCTCCACCTGAAGCACCCTCACCAATTATGATACAGATAACAGGAACTTTAAGACGCATCATTTCAAACAAATTACGCGCAATAGCTTCACCTTGACCTCTCTCTTCTGCTTCCAATCCCGGAAATGCACCCGGAGTGTCAATGAGTGTTACAATAGGTTTGTTAAACTTCTCAGCCAACTTCATCAACCGCAAGGCTTTCCTATACCCCTCAGGATTGGCCATTCCAAAGTTTCTGTATTGGCGCATCTTGGTATTTACACCTTTTTGCTGACCAATGAACATAATGGATTGACCTTCCACCAAACCAAATCCGCCTATCATGGCCTTGTCGTCCTTGACCGTACGATCACCGTGCAATTCAATCCAAGTCCCCTCGGTTAAGGCCTCTATGTATTCCAAAGCATAGGGCCTATCTGGATGACGGCTCAATTGAACACGCTGCCAAGGATCTAGATTCTTGTAAATATCTCTTGTCTTTTCTTCTAGCGCTCTCTCCAATTCTTGAACGGCTGTATCAACATTCACTCCCGTTTTTACAGCGCTATCTTTTAACTTTTGAATCTGTTCATTCAATTCCTTGATTGGTGATTCAAACTCCAAGTAATTTCTCATATTAAAATGGTTTGGGTGTGCAAATTACGCCAAAATCCTTTAGCCAAAACTTTTGATTTTAAGCAACAAATTCTGCAATGCATTGGCTCGATGTGACAGCATATTTTTTTCCTCATTGGACATTTCAGCAAACGTTCTTGAACTAGCGTTGGGAACAAAAACAGGATCATAGCCAAAGCCATCCCATCCCATGGGTGCACGGGTTATTTTTCCATGAACAAATCCATTGACTTCAAATGGCTTTTCATTGCAGTAACCAACGAGCACTGTGACAAAATGAGCTTTTCGGTTGGGTGAATTTGACAGTTCCAGTAACAGCTTAGAAACATTGTTTTCATGCGACGTGGGTTCGCCTGCGTAACGTGCCGAATGAACGCCAGGAGCGCCATTTAAAACATCAACGCAAAGACCTGAGTCGTCCGCTAAAATATTCCCCTTCCACAATCCTTTGAGCGCATTCACTTTTAACCATGCATTTCCTACAAAAGTACTTTCAGTCTCTGGAACATCTAATTCAATTCCTGCTTCTCTCAATCCAATAGCCTTTATATTCACTCCATTGGATTTAAAAAAGAGTTTTATCTCGTCAATCTTGTGTTGATTGTTAGAGGCTATTAACCAATCCATCTGGGTTGGGCTTTCTGATAATTTTTCCATTGTCATTTCTTTCAATCTTTTGAACACCTATCATTTTTTTTGGTCTCCAATTGGGGTGATTTTTAAAAATAGTCTTGAAATCCAAACTTTTCCATTGTGAACTGTGCGATTAAAGAACCACCAAGGTTAATGCACTACCACACTTTACTTCCGATGATTGTGTTACATAAAAAGGCATCGAAGTCCATTTTGATATCAATTCCTCCACCATCAATGGATGAATCTTTATTCCGCCAGAATTGATAACATCATCCATACGTCCCAAAACCTCAAATTCATTCTCTGTAACAAACTCAATGGCGTCATTTAATACAACATGAATATTTGTGACTTGATCATTGATTTCTATTCCATCCTTTGTTGGGGTGATGGACACTCCGTCAAGCAACCGAAATAGAGTTGGGCTTGGCGAAATTAGCCGAACAGCGATATGGGTCAAGGTTTCTGTGGCTCCATAACTTTCATAGCAGATGCCTCTGTAATTGTTCAATTCTACCATGAGTTGTGGCTGAACTTTTCCGCCACCCAGCAAAACTTTCTTAAAAACATTAACATCGAGTTTGGCTTCCAAAAAAGCAGTCATCATAGCAGGAGTTGTTGTCCACCAATCCCAATGAATATGTTCAGGGTTCCATGACGGATCAAAATGCATAGAAGGACGCTCAGCCCATACAGAATGGCCAGCTATTAAAGCTCTTACGATATTCATTTTACCAGCCACAAATTGCATAGGAAGACGATGTAAAACTTTAGAGCCTTCTGTCAATTGAAAAAAAGCACACGTTCTTTTTGCACTGGCCAACAACTGCTCTCTTGAAAAAACCAATTGTTTTCTTGACCCTGAGGTGCCCGATGTCTCAAATTCAAAAATTGACTTATTAGACAACCAATCATCCACCCACAGTTTAATGTCTGGAAAATGCTCGATAGTGTCCAAGACTCGACCGTCCTTAATAATCAGTTCCAAGGTTCCCTCCAAGCTATATTTTTATTCCAATGCATGTATTCTCCCATAAAATGCAACGGGCCATCCCAATTGTTGGTGTATAAGTGGCCTGTTCCCAAACCTTGCGGTAATGGATTGCTAAATTGACCGAGCCAGCGGTAGATATGAGAAAGACCTACATTGCTTTCCAAAGCTGATGTTGCCCACCATTGAATACCTTTTTGCTCAGCAGCCTGAATCCATTTGGTAGAACTTTCCAAACCTCCGTGAAGAGTAGGTTTGATTACCAAAAATTGGGGTTCAATCTCGTTCAATAAAACTTTCATATCGTCAACACCCACACCAATAAGTTCTTCATCCAATGCTATTGGTATAGGTGTGTTCTTGCACAAACTACTCATCTCGCGCCATTGACAGGCGCTAATTGGTTGCTCAATAGAATGTATATTCCATTTGCTCAATGCCTCCATCTTGATGATGGCTTCCTCAGCTTTCCAAGCACCATTGGCATCCAATCTCAAGGTAATATCAGACCCAAATTGATTTCTCAACAAACGAATCAAATTCAGTTCCTCTTCAAAATTGAGTGCTCCAACTTTTAACTTTATGCATCTATAGCCTTGATTGAATTTAGCAAGTGCCTCATTGTACATGGATTCAACATCATTCATCCAGACCAATCCGTTGATTAGCATTTTTTTTGGAATCTCATTGGGAAATAGGTCCTGCCAGAGCATATCAATTGCGGCATGTATGGAAGAAGGCCAATGACCTGCCCGAGAAAAATCTCCATTCTCCCATTCATATAACGCCTTGTTTATTTGCGACCAATTTTCTGAAGAAAGTCCTACAATGGGAGCAATTTCACCCTTGGCAATGATTTGTCCGAGTTCATTTTTCAAAAAAACATAACAAACCTGGTGTTCCTGCAATGTATTTCTTGAGGTCTTTGCTGGACGATGAAATACAAGATTCCAGTATTTGAAAGTTAGCTGGCTGAATTGTTCTTTAATGAAACGGATTTTATTAACCACTCCATTGGTGTGTATTTGTTCACTTTCTTCTTCCATAATTTCATTAGGAACATAATAGCAATGAAAAGGATTATCAAAGAAATCATTAATGTCCCTGGGAAGGAAAATCCAATAATGATGGTTCCACTGTGTGCAAATCCCAAGGTGAACAAAAATCCGGCACATAAAGACAGAAAATCGCGGAACAGTTCAGAAGATAAGCGGTGCGTGAAGCGGTTCAGAGTGAGGTTCGGCATAATCCG
>JBEISW010000211.1:0-4215 GCA_040375215.1 Crocinitomicaceae bacterium
CATCTATCTCTTGGATTTCTTTCTCAATTTGAGCCAAGGTCATGGGTGTTTTAACAGATAAAATTTGATTAAGAAATGGAGGTGTGCCATCAGCCATTCCCCATGCAGCGGTCTCATATATTTTTGATTGAAGCACAACGTCTCCAATATTGAAATCAATAAAATCATAAGTCTCTTCAAGGAGTGCCATGCGATCTCCCAAATTCCCTCCAATGCTAAAAAAAACCAAATCCTCCATCATGGTTACGAAAGTAGCACCAAATAGCTGAAAAACGATTTAGATTCGTAGCATTAAAATCGAATTTATGGGATTTGGAAAAACGCTTTTGGCTTCGGCATTGGGAACATTAATTGCTTTTTTTGTAGCGGGAATTATTTTTGTTTTATTCGTTATTGGGTTGATTGCCGTTTCATCCGGAGGAAGTGTTGAGCCCATAGAGAAAACAAGTGTCCTCCAAATTAATTTGAACAAGCCAGTTCTTGAGAGGGGCAATGACAAAGGATTAAACTTTGATTTCAATTCATTTCAGAAAAAGGATGAGCTTTATTTGGATTTTTTAAAACGCGATTTGGAATACGCCGCACAAGATGAAAAGATTGGAGGGGTATTATTAATGGTAGGCGGTGTGAGCGGCGCTCCTAGTACTTTGAAAGATTTGAGAACTTTGATTGATAATTTTAAGAATTCAGGCAAATGGGTTTTGGCCTACGGAGAGAATTACACTCAGGCTGATTACTACATTGCTTCAGCAGCCAATGAAGTTTATATGTATCCAACAGGAATGTTTACTTGGAGTGGTTTGAACGCCGAGGTGATGTTCTTTAAAAAATTATTGGACAATTTAGAAGTGGACGCACAGGTGATTCGTGGTAGGGATAATAAATACAAGAGTGCGGTTGAGCCTTTTTTATATGATAAAATGTCTGAACCCAACAAAGAGCAAATGAAGGGCATTATGGATGGCGTGTGGAATGAAATGATAGGCGCGATAGTTAAAACCAGAAAGTTAGATGCTCAGAAGCTGAATCTTGCTGCCAATGAATTGCGTTATGTCAATGCCAAGAATGCTGTTGATGATGGTGTTTTGGATGGATTGAAACACTATGATGAAATGATGGCCATGGTCAATGAGAAATTGGGAGTGGCTTTGACGGAAAAGATGCCCAAAATAGATTACGCGGATTACCACGACTTAAAACGAGATCCTGTAGCTGAAATGCCTGCGGATCATGCCGCTATTGCTTTGGTTTATGCTGTAGGAGAGATTCAGTCAGGAAAAGGATCTGATGATGTTATTGGAAGTGATCGAATAGCGAGCGCATTGCGCAAGGCACGATTGGATGAGAAGATTAAGGCTGTTGTTTTAAGAGTCAACTCTCCAGGGGGAAGTGCATTGGCCTCTGATGTGATTTGGAGAGAAACTGAATTGATCAAACAATCGGGCAAGAAATTGATTGTGAGTATGGGTGATTATGCCGCTTCGGGAGGTTATTACATTGCATGTTCTGCGGATAAGATTTTTGCCAATCCTCAAACCATTACAGGAAGTATTGGTGTATTTGGAATCATTCCCAATTTTCAAAACATGTTGGATCATAAGTTGGGAATTACTTTTGATCGATATGAAACCCATCCCCACGCTGATTTCTTTAGTATCAGTAAACCGTTTGATGATTTTGAAATGCAACGCATGAATGAAATGATTGTGCAGATTTATGATGATTTTTTGCTCCGAGTATCTCAGGGAAGAAAAATGACCATCAATCAAGTGGATAGTGTGGCTAGAGGTCGTGTTTGGACTGGATTAGATGCCAAGAGATTGGGACTAGTGGATGAATTGGGAGGTTTGACAGAAGCGCTGAATTACGCAGCTAAGGAGATTGGTGTTGAACTAAAGGACAACGTTAAGGTATTGCCAGAAATGCAAGATCCATTTGAATCTTTGTTCAATGATGTAGCTGAAGCCAAGTCGGATTTTATGTTAAAAGAGATGGCTGGCTCACATTATCCCATTTGGAAACAAATGAAGAACATGATGGACCATCCCGGAGTATATGCGCAGTTGCCAATGGTTTGGACTTGGAGATGATGCAAGAATTTGTCAAGAAAGAAATGGCGGAACTTGAGCGGGTGGACGCTGATGCTTTTAGAGGCCAAGTTAAATTTCCATTGGTTCTGGTCTTGGATCAATTGAGAAGCGGTTTGAATGTTGGTAGTTTTTTCAGAACGGCTGATGCTATGGGTATAGAGGCCGTATATTGTATCGGATATACCCCGACACCACCACATCGCGAGATACTGAAAACGGCTCTGGGATCAACAGAAAGTGTCCATTGGAAACATTATGATTCGATATCAGTTGCATTGAATGAGTTGAAAGAGAGTGGTTATCGAATCATTGGGTTGGAGCAAGTTCACGGATCCACATTTATGGATGAGGTTAATGAAATTACACAACCAACAGCCCTTGTGGTTGGGAATGAAGTATCAGGAGTAAGTGAAGAAGCCATAGGGTTGTGTGATGCATGTTGGGAGATACGACAATTTGGAACCAAGCACAGTATGAATGTTGCTGTGAGCGGGGGTATGGCCATTCATCATTGGGTTCATTTGTGGCGAAAGGGAAATGGCGCATAAAAAATTAAACCTTCCTAGTAAAGTATGTTTGGTTTGCCAAAAGCCATTTGAATGGCGAAAGAAATGGGAACGGGATTGGGATCGAGTAAAGTACTGCAGTGAGCGGTGCAGAAGGACTTCTAAAAATGATGTCTTAAAAGGTTAGCAACAGCATACAATGAGGCTTTTTTGACTGTACTTTTGTAGTCTTCATGAGTGAGCAGAATATTGTACAGAAGCATACTTTGGGTCGTGATATCGCCACCCTATTCAAATTAAGATTGTCTTCTTTGGTCATTGTATCAGCCATTGCCGGTTACGGTATGGGTGCTGAAACTTGGGATTTGAGCGCTTTGTCCATATTGATTATTGGCGGCGTTCTCTTGACCGCTGGATCCAACGGAATGAACCAGGTTTGGGAAATTGAATTGGATAAATTAATGCATCGCACAATGAATCGGCCATTGCCTCAGGATCGAATGACATTGAAATTGGCGACTATTCTCTCTGTTACCGCTGCGGTTGTTGGGGTTGCAGTATTGTGGAGTGGTT
This sequence comes from Crocinitomicaceae bacterium, assembly GCA_040375215.1. Classification (GTDB taxonomy): domain Bacteria; phylum Bacteroidota; class Bacteroidia; order Flavobacteriales_D; family Sanyastnellaceae; genus CAMCTV01. The sequence goes on from JBEISW010000211.1 coordinate 3,170, forward strand.
TAAATCTGGCTTCAGGCGTGTTGGGTTTATCCGCTTTTATTCTTTACGTTTTTGTTTACACCCCTATGAAAAGAATTTCGAGCATTGCCGTTTTTGTGGGGGCCATTCCCGGAGCGCTGCCACCGATGATTGGTTATGTTGCCGCCACTGGTAATTTCGGGTTGGAGGCTGGGATGTTGTTTGCGGTTCAGTTCATGTGGCAGTTTCCTCATTTTTGGGCCATTGCTTGGGTGCTTCAAGATGATTATGCCCGCGCAGGATATAAGCTATTGCCTTTTGAGGAAGGAAGAAGTAAAAGGAGTGCTTTCCAAATATTGGTTTATACCCTTTTTTGTATTCCCGTTTCTTTGTTGCCATGGGCCTTGCCCATTCATCAACCGATGGTAGGTAATGCAGCTGCGGTAATCTCTATACTCATGGGATTGATGATGTCTTATTATGCCTACCGCTTATTCAGGAGCTGTGAAATAAAAGATGCAAAATCTTTGATGTTTTCTTCTTTTGTTTATCTCCCTGTGGTGCAACTTGCGGAAGTATTTAATCGAATTTAAAATTATTGACAATGGAAGAGACCATGAAAAACAGAGAAATGGATGTTTTTGACTCCGTAACTCCTGAGGTTAAATTGAGAACCAAAAAGATGATGATGTGGTTTATCATCTTTGCTGTGGTTATGCTTTTTGGAGGGGTGACTAGTGCGTTGATTGTCTTAAAAGGCAAACTGATGTGGATGCATGTCAATGTTCCAACCGCCTTTTGGTTAAGTATCGCATCGGTTATTGGATCAAGTGCTACAATGTATTGGGCGGTTCGTTCCTTGAAGGCTGGAAGCACTAAGAATGCCATGATTGGTGTTTTTGCGACTTTGGTGTTGGGTCTGTTTTTTACAGGTACTCAAATGTCAGGTTGGGCTGGGTTAAAGGAAAAAGGGATGGGTTATACCATCACTCAAAATGAACAAGGAATGAAATCATACAAGTGGAATCCTTTGGGTAAGTTTACTGGAGAGTATGGAGTTGATTATTGGATAGAATACCGCAATGCGC
>JBEISW010000186.1:0-4651 GCA_040375215.1 Crocinitomicaceae bacterium
ACTTTGTCATTCAAAGCAATTTCTTTTCCTTTATCACTTTCGTAATTGGTATAAAAGACCAACCCACTGTGCGTTGCTTCTCTCAACAACACTATTCGTGAATGTGGATATCCGCCATCGCCAATGGTACTCAATGTCATTGCATTGAAATCATGAACGCCTTCCTTTTGCGCTTGCATCAGCCATTCATTCAATTGTTCAATGGGATGATTTTTGGCGTCTGACTCCAACAATATATTCTGCGTGTAGTCCTTTCTCTGGTTGTACAATTCTTCCATTTGTCTAAGGTCGTTATTTTTGATGAAACACAGCATGATAAATTTCAGACAATCGCGCAGCGTGTGTTTCTGGATCATGTTCTTGCTGTATCCGCGTCACTGCTCTTTGTCCTTTCTCTTCTAATTCCTTGGGATTGCTCAAAATCAATCGCAAATTTTCTAAGACTGCCTCACTCAATCTTTGGCTGACTTCAGACTCCCTTTTATTCGGAATTTCTAACCACTCCCCCCAATGATTGGTGTTATGTCTGATTCGCCATCCGCAATGGTCTGGATTGATTTCGGGCAATGAACGAATACCAGTAGTCAACACCGGACATCCATTGGCCTGCATTTCCAAAACACTATAACCATAGGTATCTTGCCAAGTAGGCAGAAGTCCCAAATGGCTTTCTTGCATCAATTCCAGGACTTTTTCGTTGGGCAATTGCTCATGCCAAGTGATCCAATCTTGTTGTCGCAACCACTCCTGATCCTCCTTCAATTGTTTCGAATTGATTCCCGGCCATCCCGACTCAACATCCAATGATGACACCATGGTGAGGTGAATGGGAAATTCTTTCCGCAATGTTTCCAGAGCATGAATCATCTCCTGTCCTCCCTTTCGGTAAAAGGCTCTACCCACAAACAATAGTCTAAATGTTCCTTCCCATTTTCTAAACTGATAGTTTTGGGCTTGCTGCGGTGGATGCAAAACCTGGATTTTACTGGAAATGATTTTTTCGTACTCTGGGAAATATTGCAAAACTCTTTTTTGAATTTCCATTGTACTTTGGGACAACGCTAAAAGTGCTTTGCAACTGGGTCGAAACATAGCATACATAGCACGATGAATGATTGGATTGACTGTCAACATTTGCAAAGTATCCTCTTGTTTAAAGCCTGATTTCATATTATTGAAATAAGGCAAAACAGTTTCAAAAGTCGTGATCCATGGCGCATTACTGTAACTCACACTATTGAAAAAATGCATACCATCCACTCCAGCAGGCCATAGGGATTGATATTGATAATAATCTGAACCAATCAAAGGTGAGCGACCCCGTTGCGTCAACCAAAAGTTGATACGATTGAGATATGCATAAAAATTATAGCGACTGATATTCTTGTATTCAATACCGGCAACGCGATCAATGATGTTTCGCCTTTCTGGGTAATTGTTTCCGGTGTAGCCAATTTTCATATCAAGCATGCATGATGGCCGCTGCATAACGCTCCCAACTCATCATCGCCGTTTTCTGTTTTACATTCTCCCGAGAAATGGGCTGTTCCAAAAATTTAATCATCACCCTAGCCATATCATCAATGTCCGAATCATTGGCCAAATATCCGTTGAAACCATCCGTAATGGTTTCTGGAAAATGTCCTACGCGCGCGGCCAGCAAAGGCAACGCAAAATTGTAGCTGAGTGATTCAATGCCACTAGGAGTTGCTGTTCTATAAAACAACAATACGGCATCACTCACTTGAAAAAAAGGAGGAACTTCTTCGTTGCCAATGAATCGGTTCACGACATAACAGTCCTTTTCAATACCCAATTTTTGAATCCATTCCAAGGGTTGGTCCTCTCGTTCATCATCCTTTTTATTGAGCAAAATACGCTTGGCCCAACCAAATAATGTTTGCTTGATACGAGTACTCCATTTGCTTTGGTCCAAAGTATTCCAGAAAGACTCCCCCGCTATAACTAAACTCACATCATCACGTTGAGCCCTAACCTTGGCAAATGCTTGGATGGCTTGATCCAAACCCTTGTATCGTCTGATAAATCCAAAGAACAAAAAAACATGCTTCTTCAATCCCCATTCTTGTTTCAATTTTTCAAGGTCCAAATCCGCTTGAGGCTTGAACAAATCATAAATGGGATGAAACAATTTGATTACCGTGTTGGAGCCGCGATCCCCATTCTCAGTCAAATGAAAAGACTTGGAAGGGAATACACTTTGCAACTCTTCATAGGTTTTCAAAGCATGAACGATAATGGTATCAGCCTTCCCCAATGCCCATTTCGTCAATACTTTATCTATGGCGGAGTGTTCTTTTTGCTGTACAAAATGAACATCGAAAATCACTTCACAATGTCCTTTCAATCCCTTTGCTATGAAATACAACGGCAATCCTTGCAAAGCTATGCTCCATTGAAAAATGACTTTAGTTGCTTTGAGTGACTTGATTTTCTGAACCGTCTCTCTCCATGTAAGTGGGTTATTGTAATTGGTAATATAATGCACCTGGACATTGGAGTCCTTTAACAAATCTGATTTACTGGACTTGTCGACAAACTCTCGTGGAATGATAGCAGGATATTGTTGGGTCCACGAAACAATGTGAACCTCGCAATCACCGCGTTTGTCCAATGCCAGAGCCAATGAAGTGTTGTAATTCTGAATCCCTCCTTTGAACAAAGGTCCTGGACCAAAACACACCACTACCTCTTTGTTCATGCGTTCAATTGTTTTAGCGCAGCTTCGTATACACGGCGCATTCCCTCTTCAGTGGAAATCTTAGCTTTCCATCCCAATTTCTCTTCTACAAAAGTCATATCACAGTAGCGAGAATGCACGCCAACGGGCTTGTCCAACAAAGGTTTGATGGTGGGCTCATAGCCCGCGAATTGACAGAACAATTGAATTATCTCACGGAATGATGTCAATTTTCCCATTCCAATATTGATGGCCGTTCCATCATGTATGTGATCCATAGCCAAAAGGATACAATCAATCACATCATCGATGTGAACGAAATCTCTTCCCTGATGACCACTGCCCCAAACTTCAAAAGGATCTTCCTTTCGAGCGGCTCTGGCCGCAATGGCAGGCACGGGATAAGTTAAATCTTGATCTTCTCCGTAACCACTAAAAGGCCTAATGCAAGTGACCTTAAGTCCATAATGGGAAGCCGCAATCTTCGCTAGAAACTCTCCTGTCAACTTGCTCCAACCGTAAGTCATATCGGGTTCGCCCATTCTCTTGAAATCGATATCACTCTCTTTCAAAGCAATGGCGCCATCAACGGTTTGCAAATCCACTGGATATGCCGCAGAAGAGCTGGGGTACAACAAACGCTCGGGCTTGTAATTCACAGCCCAATAGAACATCTCGGCATCAATGGCCAAGTCCAATGCAACCATCATGGGATCTCCGTCAATCTTGGCGCGTCCACCAACGATGGCTGCGAAATGAAACACATCAGCAATGCGGTCGCAATCAAACGGAAAATCATCAGCGAAATGCTGTGGATTGTCCATTAGTCTTCGCATCACTTTCAACGCATCATCATGGATAAACAATGCACGGGAATCGTATACCACATAATCTTCACCCCTAACAGCTGTCTCATGATTGAGCCAAGTATCTGGATGTGTTCCCACCATCAAGTTGTCTATAAAAACAACTTGATCCTGGGTTGTATTCAATAGTCGCTTCACCATGTTGCGGCCCACAAAGCCACATCCACCGGTCACCAAATGCGTTTTAATATTCTCCATTTCAGTCGGCAAATTACGAAGGAATCCCCTATTTTTGAGCCTGTCATGAACGAGTTTTACGCAGCCATTTATGAATTGGTGAAAGTCATTCCAAAAGGAAAAGTAACCACTTACGGCTCCATTGCTGCTGCTTTGGGAAAACCCAAAGGGGCTCGTCTGGTGGGCTATGCCATGAATGCTTGTGATAAAAGCCTACCCGCGCATAGGGTTGTAAACCGAAACGGAATGCTCACTGGAAAAATTCACTTTCCTGGTCCCGATGAAATGGCCAATCGATTGATAGCTGATGGCATTCAGGTTGAAAACGATCAAATCATCAATTTCGAAAAACACTTTTGGGATCCAGGACTAGAGTGGACTTCAATGTAAATCCAGTTTGATTTTGTTTTTTATACGGGGCTGGCGAAGCCCATACCACAATGCCCAGGCAGAAAACCCTCCCATGAACCAACCCATCAAAACATCTGTGAGGTAATGTACTCCCAAGTACATCCTTGAAAAACCAATGAGTACAACCCATACAGCCAAGAGTATGGTCCAAAATCGATGGATGGGTCGCAGTATCAAAAGAAAGAAAACGGCCACAGCCATTGTATTGGCGGCATGACTGGAATAGAATCCAAACTGACCGCCTTTGTAATCATTTCCGTTGTTGTCTTTGACAAAATGCAATAGACCTTCCATGGCGGGTTCATGACTGGGGAGCAACCTTTCTACCAGTGGTTTAAAAACATAAGAAGACATTTGATCATTTAAAAAAATCAGCAGATTAAAAATAATCAACACTTTCCAAATTGAAATTTGAAAACGACGCAAGAGCGTGAACAACATCAGCAAATACAGAAAAAAAACTGGGATCACGGTAACTCACCCACCACATGAACCG